>JBPYDQ010001209.1:0-6222 GCA_051986135.1 Terriglobales bacterium
GCAATTGAAATCGCTGTATCGGAGCTTAATCGACCGAGTAGAAGCTATACCGGGCGTCCGCTCAGCATCTTTGTTGAGTTGTGAGATTGCTGCCGGTTGCGGCGACGCCAGCGATATCTTTCTTCCAAACGTCCCCCACACCAATGGGGAAACGGACGCGCAGGAACGCCGGATCAGCCAAGAATTTTTTGCCAGCACCGGAATTCCCTTGCTCCAAGGAAGGCTCTTTTCTGACTCAGACACAGAAAAGAGCCCTAAGGTTGTTGTTGTCAATCAAGCCTTCGTACGCGAATTCCTGCCAGGGAAAAATCCTATTGGGCAATACTATGGTTACGATGCACAGAATCCACGTCTGTTGCAGATTGTGGGCGTCGTGAAGGATTCTCGCGTAAACGATGTCCGCGAAGACGTTCCACCCACGGTCTACCACTCCCTTTCACAAGATGTACAGGATGTGGGCAGCTTGAACGTTCGCACCTTTGGCGACCCCGCCCAACTGGTGCGTGAGGTTCGCGAGGCAATCCGCAGCGTAGACCCGAGGTTACCGATTGGCAATTCGAGCACAGTAGCTGAGGTTGTGAGCGAAGGCCTTTGGGGTTACCGGCTCATTGCAAGGTTGACCACCATGTTCGGTGTGCTGGCGCTTGCACTTGCCAGCATCGGCCTCTATGGAGTGATGTCGTATAGCGTGTCGCGGAGGACGGCTGAGCTTGGAATTCGGCTGGCGCTTGGCGCACCGAGGGGAGCGGTGCTTTGGCTAGTCATGCGTCATGTGCTGGTCTTAGTGTGCGCCGGATTGTCAGCCGGATACGCAATCGCCCTTCTCAGCGTTCACGCGCTCCGCAGCCTGCTCTTCGGCCTGAGCCCTTATGACCCGGCAACCCTGGCCAGCGCCGCAGGCGTCCTCATAATCGTCGCTGTAGGTGCTGGGCTCAAACCCGCTTGGAAGGCAGCGAGAGTCGATCCCATGATGGCGCTGCGGTACGAGTAATCACTCATAGATACCTGATCAAGTTTTGCATACACCCCAGGCGGACCAGCCAAAGAAGTTCTCGACGCGGTATTCCCGGCGGGTCACCAGCCGGCGAAAGTGATGGAGCACCAAGCGAAAAATCTTTCCATTCGCCAAGCTTGCGGTAACGGCGCAAAGGACGACCGTCCTGCGTCGTGCTCCGGCGCACTGCGCGATGCGGTTGGATCATCACGATAAGTTAGCGCTCAGCCAAGTCACGGTCCAAACGGTCACAGTCATAGGCCCTATCACCAATCAGTCGCTTCGGAGACAGTTCGAGGAAGCTGTGTCCAAGGACACCTTCTACGAGCTGCTTTCTTGCGGCGAGGCGCTTTCGATACTGACGGCAAGAGGAAGACTGTAGTCATCGGCGAGAGCAAGGATTTTCGTGCTTGCCGCGCTTTGTGTCCGACCGCCAGGCCCCCTTTTTTGCCCCCGTCAAGGAGGCGTCGATGAAGGCCTCCTCCAGTTGGAGGTTCCCTCGGGCTTGCTACTCCTTGGCTGGGCGACGCAAGATGCGCTCTAGCATTCCCCTACGCACACACTGCTGGGAGCGACGCTGGCAGGTCTGCCAGGACGAATTTCTTGGGCGGTTCACGCCACTGCGCGCCTATCCCCATGACCCAAAGAATTCCATTGCGCACGGCCCGCGTATCCTGCCATGGCCGACCACGACCGTCGCCACGCTGCTGAGGACGAAAGATTGGTTCGATCACTTTCCACTGGGTATCCGTGAGTTCCCCATCGGCCTCTCATGCTCTACTTCCGCCTGCTTCCCTATGAGCGGAGAATAGCTAATAAGGTTCAACCGTCATTGATGACACTGGTTCTCAAGTCCTTGGCGAATCGAAACAAGATTTTCGCCCGTATTTTGGAGGAAATGGGATATGGACGGTCCGCTGGATGTTGCTTATGTATGCGAGATGGCGAATAAGGAAAAGAAGCTTACATTTGCCGCCGCAAAAAAGTGGCGGTTCGAGGGCCTACACGGTCGCGTACCCTGCAGCCTGCAACACGATACCGATCACCGAAACCCGATCACGACGCTGCTCGCGCGTCTCTGGCCTTCCTAGCCAAACCAACGAAATCGAAAGAAAAACACTAACGATAATCATGGCGATGTATACCGCCATCGAGATCGAATCGTGTAATGGGAACTGGCTCATTCATAGACCCCGGGCGAGATTGCCAAGTGGTGAAATCTCTGTATCACACATGAGGAGGGCCGTTGGGCTGACTCAAGAGACACACGGCGAGCCCGCCCCTCGTCCACAAGTCACTCTCCGAACAGCTGAACCTGTTGGCTATCTGCGGCGGCTGCTTTCGGACGGCGGTGAGCTCCACCAATGACGGCGAGCACGTTTAAAGACGACAGCGCGCTGCGGGGAACGAAGATGCGCTGCGTATTGGAGCGTAGGTCGGGCGGATTGATCAGGTAACCCTCAGGCAGGGTCTGGCTAAGGTCGTTAGGCATCATGCCCTCCAGGATTTCGCCATCCTTAAATTTCAGGCGTACCCAGAGGCCCTCGCTGCGAGGCCGGCTGGTGAATGTTTTGCGGCTCAAGGTCTCCGAGTCGGCGAATTCACGAACGAAGTAAACGCCCTTTATGTCTGTCAGATCGATTCCCACGACGTTCCCCGCGGTGTTCAAGATTTCCAATTTGCCGTTGTGGACGAAGTTGGCCGGAGCCACGAACCCGTTGAGGGTGTCGCGGTCGATCTTACGGACAATGACTTTTTTGTGGGTTGAAGGCATCAGCTACGAGGCACAAATATTCTTTCGCCCCTTGGGGCTTGCTGGTTTCCGTTCGCCAACCCACGCCTTATGGCGTGGGACATATTCTTACGCCGCTCGGCAGCCGAACTCCGGGCCCCAGCTAAAAGCGGCTCTGGACACTGTATCTGGCGCAAATCGATGCTCCGATTGTCGCACCTTTCCCGGAAATTCCAGCAACTCTGTCAATAACCAGTAGCCAAAAGATCAACGGTATGGTACTTTCATGTACTTGCCAAAAGCCATCCCGGGCAGTATAAGTCTAATGTATATAGCTACTTACGAGAAGTAGCGAGTCTGATGTGTGCCCTGCGGCCGATCGATGGAGATACTTACCTGTACCTGATTTGGGTCGTGGAATAAGCAGTCCAAAAGCTAGGCATGGCCGATTACATATATACCTTAGAGACCCGGCTCAGCCCGGACCAGTTGCGGACAGTTACGCTGGTGCAGGATGTCGCCCGGGCGGCCGGGATGAACGTTTACCTGACCGGCGGCGCGGTTCGGGACCTCATCAGCGGCTTCCTTATTCGTGATCTGGATTTCACCGTCCAGGGAAATCCCCTCAAGTTGCAAAAGGAGTTAGAAAAGGGCGGGGCCAGCATTCAATTCTCCGACGACGATCTGAAAGTCCTCTACATAACCGGTCAGGGCAATGTGCGGGCGGAAATCAGCATGGCCCGCACCGAACGATACGAGAAAACTGGTAAGCCGCCGATAGTTGCGCCGGGGACTATATTGGAAGATCTGCGCCGTCGCGACTTCACCGTGAATGCGATGGCCCTTTCCCTGAATCCGGGATCGCGCGGCTTGTTCATGGATCCGTTCAACGGGGCGGCTGACATTGAGGCCAAGCTGATACGGATCCTGCACAACTATGCCTTCGTCGAGGACCCGTCGCGCCTAATCCGGGCTAGCCGCTTTGCCGCGCGCTTTCATTGGCCGCTCGAGGAGCGCACCCAGGCCCGCTTCGAGGCGGCTAAAGAGAACAACTACATCGAATACATCAGCAGCCGTGCCGTCGGTTACGAGATCGAACAACTGGCCTACGAAGAGGATCCAGTCCACATCATCAAGATACTGGAGAAGGAAGATTGGCTGAAGGTACTCAGTGCGCACTGGACGACCGCCAAAATTGACACCGCCGGGCTCACGCAACTCATGAAGACACGGCAGCAGATGGGTGAGTTCGGACTCAATCCGGATCCGGCTCCCGCCGTGATGTATTTTCTGACCGCCCGGCTCACGGACAAAGAAATATCGGACATGCAGAAGATGATCCCCCGCCGGGATGTGGTCGAAGCTTGGCGCGATCTGGAGGACAACTCCAAAGAGCTTGCCAGGAAGCTGACGGGCAAAGAGGCTGCTACCCCATCGCGCACTTGGAAGCTGCTGTCCGAGTCGCGCCCGGAGATGGTCCTTTTTCTGGAGGTAACAGCCAAGCAGCAGGCAGTGTTGCAGAAGATTCGAAATTTCCTTGGCAAGTGGCGTCAATTACAACAGAAGTTGCCATTGCCTGAAATGGCGGAACTGCACATTACGCCACAGTTGCCGGACTATCCCAAGATCGCGCATGAAGCATTCATGCTCCTGCTAGACGGCAAGCTGCGTTCGCGCACCGAGATTCTGAAGTTCCTCAAGCCACTGGCGCCGCCTCCGCCACCACCACCGCCTCCGCCAAAACGCGGGCGCGCGGCCAAGGCGGCTGCCGCTGGTACCAACCCGCCGCCGGCCGCCGTTGCACAAGCTGCGGGCAAGAAGAAAGGCAAGGCGGCGCCCGGTCCCGCCCCGGCCGCAGCTGCGCCACAACCCCCGCGAAAACCGGAGAAGGCAAAAGTCGCCGCTAAGCCAGCCAAACCGGCACCTGCCACAAAGCCAGCAAAACCTGCGGCCAAGAAAAAGGCTAAGAAAAGCTGAATATCCGGTGCGAGACTCAGAATGAATTTATAATGCCTTTATGCGTCGCTCAATCAGCATCGCGACGTTGGCTGCTCTCCTGTGCTTACCCGCCTGGCCGCAGATGAGAGGCGGGCACGGTATGGGAGGCCGCCCCGCCGGCGTTGCTCGTGCACCGGTGATGGCCGGCCGGCCGAACGCGAGAGGCCTGGGCTTTGCATTCGGAACCGGTGTCGTAAACCCGAGATTCGGCGTGCCCTTCCCATTCCATCATCACCATTTTTTTTGCGGCTCATTTAGATGCGGCGCCTTCGCCTATCCCTGGTCTTGGAGCTACTATCCTTCGGATTGGGGTTTTGCCAACTACGATGAAAACTATAGTCAAGGCCAGCAGGTGCAGGCATACGAACTCGAGATGATGAACAATCAGCAGCAGATTGAGCAGCGCATTGGCGCTCTCGAGGATCGACTGGAGCGCCTGCTGACGCAGCCGTCGGCTCCAGTTCCGGCAGCACGGCCCCCGGAGCAGTCGAGGAGCGAACCGGTTCACCCGGCCGTTCTGGTATACCGCGACGGCCACACCCAGGAAGTCGAGAATTACGCCATCGTCGGACAGACTCTCTGGGTGCTGAACGAGCAGCAGGCCATAAAGGTTCCGCTCTCTAGGCTCGACCTGAAGGCAACCCGCAAGGCAAATGAGGCGCGAGATGTAGATTTTGCGCTCCCCGATTCAAGCAGTTAAGTAAGCCCCAGTAATGGCACTCCGCACCACCCCCGCGTGTGAAGATTGACCTGGCAGCCAAGTTCAAGTCTCCTAACTTAGCCGAAATTCGTGACCACCGAGGGCCGTTCAAAATCGGGAAGTTCAAGTAACAGCTGCGTGTCCTTTGGGCCGCGATCGCCACTGGATTCCGGGCGTTCGGAATATGTGCGCACTGGAAACGAGGATGGGAGACGGTTGAAACCGTACGGTCTATTGACCTGCCGTCATAATTCGAGGCCGGGAAGACTCCGATTCATCGGTCTTGCCATTCCTTAATACGTAATTTTTCCGGGTGGTCTTTGGCCTGTCACACGCACAGACGAAGCGAGCCAAACCACGCGGGCGGCTGCGTTGGCAGTTATTGTTTTCCCGATCGGCACGGCCTACTGTCGAGGTGTAGAGCCGGGCTGATTTTCTAATCTTTCCCGAAACAAATTGGCTACCCTGGTTGGGGGGGTGGGCCTGTCGAATGCTACGGACGGCGAGGTTTAGGGGTTTCGTACCGCGGTTCCTGCCTTCCGGATATTGTGCAATCACGAAGAGGTTAAAGATCGACAGTTCCTGCTTTCCCTTATTCGGCGACGTCGGCGCGAATTGGATCTGATATGTAAAATGCCGAATGAGTTTGTCGCACCCGTTTCCGATGACAGAGGCCAGCCAGTCGACAATCCCTAAATTTCCACAGCAGTGCCAGGCTGCCCGCAGCCGCGCCCACGGCGTCCTGAGCGATTACAATGTAATTACCCTCAACTCGCTGGCGACCAGCGCTCAACGACC
>JBPYDQ010001210.1:0-2774 GCA_051986135.1 Terriglobales bacterium
GTTGAAGACCGGTGACAGACTTTATGGGCGGCGTATAGCGTTTATACGCGAAGTGGCAAGTACGGAGGATGCACGGAGTGTGCTTGTAGAGATGGTCCGGCACGCGAGGACTTCCTGAGACGTACAACCGCAACTGCTCGCCACCACAATCCCCCCGGCTCTTCTCTTCAATCAACTCGTTCCCTCGTACCTTTCAACTTCCAGTGCGGGATGCGTGCCGGGCAGCGCGACCCGGAACCAGATGAAGGGGAAGAGCGGGTTTGGCAGCCAATACATCCAGGCGATACTCCTTTCCTGGAAGCCGCTGCCGAGGTTCAGATCGAGCCAAACGTAGAAGAACTTATACGGGCAAATCCCAGGAATCCAATTGGGCTTGAATCCGCTAGCCCTAAGGCAACGCTTCGAGATGTAGTAGTTGCCTTCGAATGGGGTAATGCTCCACCCAAGCGGACCCTCGGCAAGAACGACGCCCGATTCTCGATGGGTGATTCGGATGCGTGGTTTCGCCAAGAAGTCTCCTCAGGCCGAAGCGCTTAACCTTTCATGAATTTCACAACCTAAGTGTAGACTGCCGTGAGCGTTAAACCGTCATCCGATACGTAATGGTGACTGACTCAGCCTGCGAGCCCGGTGTCACACCGTTAGCCACACGGGCGGCCTCTCAACGAGTACTCCAGAGTATTGATGTCTTCCCGGTGCGGTTGAAACGGCTTCAGTGGCTGCACCGCCGAAGAACAAGCCCTGGTCGTGCCGCCCAATCCACAGTGTCGGCGACGCCCAGTTTCACCTGAGTCTCATGGCTTCAGCCCAAGCAGTTTTGCTGGATTTGTTTTTGCCATGCGGTCGATGTCTACCGTTGGCACACCCTGGCTCGCCAGATACTGATACATAGCCAACAAACCGTCAGGGTGCAAAGGATTCGCGGCTTGGCCTAGATCGCTTGACAGAACTATGGATTCTGACCCCACAGCGCGGATCGCGTCTACGTAAGCTCTGGCCGCATCTGTACCGGGGCGGACCCAAACCAATTCGAGATATGCACCCAGCTTAGCCGCTTCCCGCATCTGCCCAATCGACATGTTTACGGGGCTGCTCATTGCATGCGTCACCAACACGTTTTGCACGCCTTGGCGTTTAGCTTCTCCAATGATGATTAGCGCCTCAGCAGGCGAGGAGTGGCCAGTTTCCAGTATCAGATTGTGCTTCGCCGCAAGTGCGATGACCTGAGATACGGCCGGCGTCACGGCACCGTCCTGTACTACGCTGGCGAAGGCACGATTGTCTTTCGACATCCTCACCTGATTCTCAGAATCGAACGTCGGCAGCCAGACGACCCGGCCATAGCCGCCCTTCACTTTGGTCATCCATTCGACCGCGGCGGGGTTTACTCCGCCTACCGTAAGATCGAGCGATACGCCACCGAATACTTCGATGCCCGGCACCTCCTTGCGCACGATGTAAGCCAGCGATGCAGTCGGCTCGTAATGGTTCTTCAAGACGATGGCTCGCATGCCGCGGCTTTTGGCAAGCTTCGCCAGATCGACGGCATCGATTGAGCGCGGAGTGCCGTCCGGGTCGGAGTGCGCGTGCATGTCGATGGCGCCGTTGAGCGTTTGCGCGCAGACTGGCCGCAAAAGCATCCCGGCCCAACTAAACGCCATAAGAATGGCCAACGATTTCATGCGGGTCGTCCTCTTCCGACAAATCATCTCATAAGCGCAAGCGGGCGGGAACTGCAGGAGGCTATTTTGCAAACTGGCCTTAGTCATGAGGTGGGCTGGGCTCGCCGAATTGAGGGTCAGCACAGGGAGTCAAGCTGCAAGCGCCGCGGTTCCACAATTCCGACATCGTCGATTCCCGAACTTCCCTGTCTTGAACTGACCCTCCTGGATCTGCTCCGCCAACTCGATTCCCCTAATAGTGACTCCCGGGTGGCGAATCGTTTGAGTCCCATCATCGGCCGAATCGGCTGTTTGATTCGGCGGTGGTCCTGTTCGACGAGATTGTTCACGTATTGGCTCGATCGCACTCTTACTCGACGTGGACGTTTGCCGTTCTCCCGCACTGCGCGATGCGACGCCGCATAGGCGTCTAGTGTGACCTTGGTGGGTGTGCGCCGGTTCTTCATAGCATTGCGGAGAAAAGTCTTGGCAGCCGTCACATCGCGATTGCGGCTCAGGAAAAAATCGACGGTCCGGCCGGCCTTATCCACGGCCCGATACAGGTAGCCCCAACCGCCGCCAACCTTCATATACGTCTCGTCCATTCTCCAGGATCCGCCCACCGGTCGAGCCTAGCAGCTCCAGAGCTTCTCGAATTCCGGCAGATAATACTGGACCCAGCGCAGAGCAATCTACCTCGACTACATCTTCTTGGGCGGATCCGTCATCGTTCAATGCGGAATCCGTGGGCGATGCGATCCTACAGTTGTCGCCACAGAACGAGATCCAGCGCTCCTTGCGCGTGAATGCGATCAGCACAATGCATGATCTCGGACAGAGGCCCTGGCTGGTGTACGAGCAGACGGTCAGTGGGTTGCCTCGGCCGTTATTGATCGTCCTGGTTGTCTGGTTAAGTCTTCTGTTCCTTAGTTTTGGCTTGCTTGCGCCGCCGAATGCAACGGCACTCACCAGCTTGTTTCTCGCGGCGATGTCAGTGTCAGGCGCTATTTTGATGATCCTGGCGATGTACAGACCATACCAGGGCCTGATAGAAGTGTCACGCGAGCCGCTCCGGGCAGCGCTCGCGCATTTGGGACATTAGCTGGCTCTTTG
>JBPYDQ010001211.1:0-3630 GCA_051986135.1 Terriglobales bacterium
TAGCAGCCCACGCTACAACCTCCACCACCGCGGGCCGCTCGCGACTCAGTAGGAACAGATGCTCGTCTTTCAGCCGCTGCAACCCGGCGGGCGTGATGTAGTTTTTGAGTGTCGGCCCCGCTTCCTCACGCACCGGTCCTCGGAGCGGCCGCTTTGTTCGCATTTGCCAATCCGTCATGGGATTTCGTGTACTTGTGGGTGACCCCACCTCGGAAGGTCCGCTCCTCGGTCCTGATGATTCCTCGCACCGTAAACGTAACGTACGCGGGCTAGATGTTGAATGATACATCGGTCTTTCCTGTGGCACTCTTAGAAAATGCGGCGACCCGTCCGATTGCATATCAAGGCAAAGAAGTATGCGGTTCACGTTAGCGATGAGCCGATGAGGTGCCCATTTCCAATGAATTATTTGTTTTCGACCTTTAGGCTCACGCTGATTCCGGTCAGTTGGTCCGCGACCCGCAAGTTATTACAGCAGTTGCGCTAGGTCCCGATTAACAACGTAACCGCCGAGTTAATTTTGGCACGGGGCACACAATTGAGATGTGGAAAGCCGGCC
Organism: Terriglobales bacterium; assembly: GCA_051986135.1. Taxonomy (GTDB): domain Bacteria; phylum Acidobacteriota; class Terriglobia; order Terriglobales; family Acidobacteriaceae; genus Gp1-AA122. The sequence goes on from JBPYDQ010001211.1 coordinate 560, forward strand.
GCGACGAGAGACTGAAATTTGTTGCGGAGCTCCTCGTGGCCAACGAGGCGCTCCCAAGATAAAGTGCATTGATTGCAATCACTTGGTTCGCCGACACGCTCGTTTTATCGCCAAAACTGAGGATTAGCTACTTTCGATTTATCATGCAAGTCCTTTGGAATCTGGTGGACGAGAGGGGATTCGAACCCCCGCCCTCCTCGTTGCGAACGAGGAAACATTAAAGCTAAGACGCGTCGCCACAATCAGTTAGCTTTTTGAAACGGCCGTGAATTGCCCAACTCGCCCAACCAAGTCATGGTGCTCCTTCACTAGCCGTCAGCCACCTCGCGTTACGCGATATTGGCGCATCCGATACCTCCACCTTCTGGGAGGACAGACCGGCACCTCCGTCACTTCAGCGAAAAGCCGACAATTCGTCTATGTGACTCTAGCTTTTGAATAGTAGACTCAGCATCCCATGACTTCCCACAAGCGCGTTAACCAGGACTCGCTTGTGCGACACCTGTTGCGCCAGAGGTCGGCTCCCGATACCATCATCCCGGCAAAAGACGGGAGAGGCAAGTCGCCTATGCCGTATTTAATGCTCCCCAAGCCGACTAGGATTCTTCCACTTTCCATTGCTGTTCTCGTTTTGTTTAGCTTCCTGGGTAGGAGTCTTGGGGCAACAGAGCTTAAACCCATCCGGCGCGTTCTTATCCTGTATGAGGTGGGCACTGCTTATCCAGGTATCAATCTGGTCGACCAGGGAATCCGTGCTGCCCTCGATACTTCACCCGATACTTCACCCTACACGCTGGAAGTTTATCCCGAGTATTTGGATTCCATTTTGTTCCCTGATCCAGCCGACCAGAAGCGATTCCGCGACTTTTATATTCACAAATACCAGAACCGTACGCCAGACGTAATCATCACCGTGGGCCCCACCCCGCTGAAGTTTATGGCTGAAGCACGTGACAGGGGTTTTCCTGGAGTTCCGATCGTTTTCTGTCATCCGACCTGGCTACCGGGTAACCTCCCGACGCTACCTTCTGACTTCACGGGCGTCGAGAACGAATTGGCGCCGTCTGAAACAATACAGGCGGCTTTGCGCCTGCAGCCCGGCACAAGGCACATCATTTTGGTCGGGGGCACAGGCTTCCCCGAGGTGCAAATCGAAACCCTGGTCAAAGAGCAATTGAGACCATATGACGGCAATTTCGACGTTTCGTATCTCACAAATCTCACCATGCCCGATCTCCTCGAACGGTTGAAGCACCTGCCGAATCACACGATCGTTCTCTTTTCTTCTTTTAACCGGGACGCGGCAGGAAGAAAGTTCATTTCAGGAAGTCAGGCGGCCCCTGCGATCGTCGCCGCCGCGAATGCCCCCGTTTTTAGCTTTTCTGATTCCAACCTTAATCATGGGGAAGTCGGAGGCAAAGTCTCTTCTCTCAAGGAACAAGGGAGGATTGCGGGAGGCATGGCGCTGCGAATACTCAAGGCGGAAAGGGCACAAGACGTTCCTAGGGTGAAAGCCCCAACCATCTACATGTTCGATTGGCGAGCCCTCAAGCGCTGGGGACTGAGCGAAAAGAACCTCCCGGCGGGAAGTATTGTGCTCAATCGGCAGCCCACGTTCTTGGAAGTCTACGGGCGATATGTCATAACGGGCGTCGCTCTGCTCTTGGCGCAGGCGCTGATCATTCTTGCGCTTTTGTGGCAACGGGCTAGGAGGAAAAAGGCCGAGGCACAGCTACGCGATAGCCAGATGCGATTGGAGGAGATTGTTGAGTCAGCGATGGATGCGGTTATCTCCATCGACGACACTCAGCGAATTGTTGTCTTCAACGATGCTGCGGAGAAAGTGTTTGGCTGTCCGGCGCGGGATGCGATCGGGAGCCCCATCGATCGTTTTATCCCTGAACGCTTCCGTGACCCACACCGCGAATATGTTCGGCACTTCGGTGATGCAAACATCACGGCTCGACGAACGATGGGTACTACTGGTGGGTTGTCGGGTTTGCGGGCAAATGGTCAGGAGTTCCCCATCGAGGCTGCGATTTCTCAAACGAGAGTTGGCAGCAAGAAGCTGTTCACCGTATTAGTCCGCGACATCACCGAGCGCAAGCAGGCAGAAGAAGCACTTTCGACTGTGAGTCGCAGGCTGATCGAAGCCCATGAGGAGGAACGTACCTGGATCGCCAGAGAGCTACACGATGATTTCAATCAGCGAATCGCTTTGTTGGCAGTGAATCTGGAAAAATTGAAACAACATTTTCCCGCATCAGATGGTCAAATGAGCTGTTGCATCAATGAGGTCCAAGGAAGCGTTTCGGATCTCGGGAGCGACATCCAGGCCCTGTCCCACCGTTTGCACTCTTCGAAACTGGAATACCTCGGGCTCGCAGCGGCGTGCGAGGGCTTTTGCAGAGAGTTGTCAAGGCAGCAAAATGTCGAGATCGATTTTCACTCCCAGGATATTCCGAGAGAACTGCCTCAAGAAATTGCACTCAGTCTCTTCCGCGTCTTGCAGGAAGCCCTCCAGAATGCCGTCAAGCACAGTGGTGTTCGGCGGTTTGAAGTGTCCATCACCAGTGCATCGAATGAGATCCATTTGAGTGTGCATGATTCCGGGGTTGGCTTTGATCTGCAAAAGGCAATGAGCGGGCAAGGACTCGGTTTCGCCAGCATGAAAGAACGGATGAAGCTAATCGACGGGCACCTTTCCATTGACCTGAAGCCGCAGGGTGGAACGACTATTCATGCCCACGCACCCCTAAGGCTTAAAACGATGTCCACAGGAGCAGGTGGGTAACTTAGGACACAGTTTCGTTTCGCCAACGGCTTCCGACACAACCAGCCAACAGACTTGCAGTTTTTCGCGCCGTACATGAACACAACGAATTGTGCCTGGTCAGCAAACTGTCCGCGTTCATACTGGAACCGCGAATCGCGGTGCCCAGGACATGTCTGGAGCCGGGAGCGCAAGCTATTTTCTGAACCATGCTGGGTCTACTCTTCTGTGTGCGTGATTGTTCCGTCGGTCGAGAAGGAGGGGAGAGAATATGCTGAGTCTAGAAATCAGGTTCAAC
>JBPYDQ010001212.1:0-2461 GCA_051986135.1 Terriglobales bacterium
TCCGGGAACACGGCATTTAGAGTCCAGCATAAAACGCGGACTGGCATGGAGCCACTCAACTCTCCTCCATCAGCGCGGCAGCACGCTTGCCGAGCCTCTTAAGCGCCACTTCGAGACAATGAAGCTCCTCCGCACTCAGTTCAGAGAAAACTCTCTTCATCTGCCCGGAATGCTTTTTGAAAGCGGGAACGATGAGGTCCTTCCCGCGCGGGGTGAGGGCGATGATACGAACACGCCGGTCTTCCGTGCTCTCGACTCGGGTTACCAAGCCCTTCGCGAAGAGACGGTCCACAGCGATACTGATCGAGCCTGGGGTCAAATCGACGATCGGACCGATCGTATTGACGGGCAAAGGTCCTTTGTGCAGCAAGACTTCCAGCACGCCGAAATCCGAGAGGCCGAGTCCGGTCTCTTCAATATCAGCGATTGCGTACCTTGTGAGGGCGCGCATCGCCTTCATCATTACTAGCCAGACCTGGTCCGTCGCTTGAATCCCTCGGGTCATAAAAAACCTGAATCTCCCAAAAGTATAACATCATCAATTCTATCGACATCAATACACATGACACCAATGCAATGGCGCCGACCGAAAAGTAGAACCCGGTTATGAGAACCAGGTCGTGGGTGCGACCTACACCAGCGGAGACGTTTGGCTGAATCCCTTTCTGTGGAACGGGAAGAAGCTGATTGACCTAGTCGGGGCGTCCTTTGCCGGGCCCGGCAACGGTGAGGCAAGCTGGATCAACGAGGCGGGAGACGTTGTCGGCCTGGCACCGCTCGGACGCTATTGCCCGCCCGGTTCACAGGTGATGCAGCCGAAGCAACGTGCCTTCTTGTGGCGGAAAGGGGTGATCACCGATCTCGGCAGCCTGAACGGAAGGCCCAATAGCGAGGCCGACTTCGTCAATGCGCGCAGACAATTTGTAGGTATATCTTGGGACTGCAATTACAACTTCAGTGCATTCCTTTGGTAAAACGGTTCGATGGTCGATCTAAACCTTGTAATCCAACCGCAATCGCAATTCCACCTGTTTTCTGCGCCCTTCATCAGTGATGAGGGAGAGATTGCAGCCCTCGGACGACTCTCCAATGGCGACATGCACGCGATTCCACTGCTCCCCTGCGACGAGAATCATGCCCAGGTTGCAGACTGCGACTACAGCGAGGTTGCTGAAAGTGCTAGCGCCATTGGGGTTGGTTCTCCGCCGGTTGAGCAAGGGCCGACAACCGCGAATCTGTGGGTTAGCGGCACGGCCAACCCGGTGATGCGTTTCCTCGGTCATCGTTCGATGCCTTGGCATCGCAACCCACGAGTACAGCCGCCACAAAAATGACCTCAAAGATCTCAACTTAGCCAAACCGCCTGATTTTTGGCGGCTTTTGGCCAGGCCATTTATGAGATAGCTTGTATAAAAGCCGTCTCAAAAATCCCAGAAAATCTTTTGCCGACTTCTCCAAAATTTAGGAAAAATGTTTCGGCAGGGTAGCGCGTCGCGGACAGCGAAGTCGATTTTAGGGTAGGGGGGTCGACCGGCGTAATTCTTGAGAGCCACTGCGCGAACCGCGCCAGAGTTAACGTCTGGTGCCACAAGCCTCTGCATCTGGAGTGTAGCCCGGTTGTACGAACGGTATTCGACTCTAGATGGTTGCGGGATTTATGTCCGAGCTATCTCATAAATCCACTTCAAGCGGTTGGCTTGCCCTGGGCATGACTTCCGGTTTACTCGTTAACCGAGTGCAAATCCAGTTGAGTTCACCAGCTGTCGCCGCCTCCTTTAGGCGGCCATACCCCAAGGCTCCTGCGCAGCATCACAACCTGGCCGATATGGTAGCTGTTGTGAACTACGATTTGCCATAAGACTGCTTGTAGGGAAGAGGAGCGTTTCGCATGATCCGGATGTGTAGCCTCCACATGTTTTGCGAGAGCATCAGCCGGGGAATCGGCCAGCTTTGCGAAATCAGCGAGGAGACGGTCGAAATGGGTAATTGTTTCATACCATTCTTCTCCCGTACGGGGAGTCGGGTCGCTCGGCCAGCTCTCCGACGCATGTGTCGGATATCGGGGATTGTCGCCGCGAATCCGCTTGAGTTCGTACTCCATCCAAAAGTTCATATGGAATACTAGCTGCCATATGGAGTAGGGAGAATTGTTGGTAAGACGGCCTGCAAAATCGGGCGCTACGTCTTCAATACAGGCCAGCGTATTGGCATGTGCACCCTCGCCATACAACAATTCGATTAACGCGCGTTCAGACATTTTGGCAACCCCTGCTTGTGAATTACGGTTACACCAGATCAACGGCGGATACAAGCGTAGTCGCGTCAAAGTGTGACACAAACATGCTAAATCAGGGAGTGCAGTGAAAAAGCCTTCTCGAAACTGTTGCGACCTCTGTATTCTCCTGGCGCTTCTCTTCGGATTCTGGACGCTGGGCGCGGACTGGGCTTTCTGACGTACATT
>JBPYDQ010001213.1:0-9385 GCA_051986135.1 Terriglobales bacterium
TTGCGCCGCACAGACGGAAGAGGACGACCGTGGAACGAGCGACGTACCTTCTTAAACGGAATCCTTTGAGTACTTCGGAACGGCGCTCCTTGGTCAGCCTGGCGGAGCGCTATTCCTCCTACTAGACGTGCCATCGCCGATTTCAGCAGAAGGTGCTTTCAGGAATCATGCGAGGAGTTCTCGAACGATTAGCTGAAGACCTGCAAATTCGAGGTCGACTGGGTGTTCGTGAATCCTTCATCGCCGGCATGTTTGCTCCAGCTAAAAGGGGGCAATCTTAAGTCGGTCTGCTTCGCTGATCGCGGCTTTATCCAGCCATTCCGCCGTGATACTCATGTCCTCGAACAGATAGTCAACCGACTACAGAATGCGGGCCGGGCCGGCCTCAAGCATGACTTCTGTCAGAGTCTCGGTCCGGAAATTCCCACCCTTAGTGATGAAAAAGTTCTCGCGTAGATAGTGGCTAAACCACCGCTTAGGCTTTCGGGCGATCTCCCAAGGTCCTCGATATGCGGTTGTCCATGTGCCAGATACTCGACGGTAAGCCTTCACCAGGGTGTCCGAGAATGAGTTTTTATCGGAAGCGCGTATTCGAGATTGAGCGGATGTGGTGACGATGCTGTGGCGTCGATAATACGATTTAAACTCCCAAATTTCGTCACCGTGATCGCACTCGGCTTCTTTGGCGCGTTTCTCCGAGTGCCGCTGTTCACGTTCCTGTCGAAGTCAACTTGTTGATGGCCGGCCATGGCGCCAGAAACGTGAGACGATTCAGCATCGACGTTTGACAGCTCTCCGACCTCCGCCTATACTGCCGCTCCGCCACAAATTCGCTTCCGGAGATGGTGCCATGTCGAAACTCTCCCTGACTTTTTACCTGATCGTTGTTATCACCACCGCCGTGCTTGCAGAGTCGCCATCGAAAGTTCGCCAACCCACCCTCACACCTCAGAAGAGCGGCAGCGGGCAACTTCTGATTTCTGTCAGCCCGGTGAACTCGCGCGTGGTCTGGGCAGCCGGAGCCGGCGGTACGTATGTGGTCACGACCGATGGCGGCCAGCATTGGAAGGCTGCTACGGTGCCCGGAGCCGAAATGCTGCAATTCCGCGACGTACAGGGCGTAAGCGACAAGGTCGCTTATCTGATGTCCATTGGAAACAACACCACCGATTTTCGGATCTACAAGACCATCGATGGCGGTCGAACCTGGACAATACAGTTCAAGAATGAGACGACGAACGCCTTTTACGATTGCTTCGCCTTCTGGACTCCACGGCGAGGCATCGCGCATAGCGACTCGGTGAACGGAGTATTTCCTGACCTTCGTTCGCTTGATGGAATGACTTGGCAATCAATCGCCGGCAATATGCCCCCGGCATTGCCGGGTGAAGCCTCCTTCGCGGCAAGCGGAACCTGCATCACAACCCAGGGCGGAAGAAATGCATGGACCGCCACCGGCGGCTCCACGGTCGCCAGGATCTTGGCGACCAGAGATGGAGGCGACACCTGGAATGCATACGATACTCCGCTAGTGAGTTCGCCCAGCGCAGGGGCTGTCACTGTCGCATTCCGAAATCCCTGGAATGGAATGGTGGCGGGCGGCGATCTGGCCTCCAACGATTCCGCCGATGCGGCAACCTCGAACGATGGCGGTCGAACCTGGACTCTTACAGAGAAACCCCCCACGCAGGGAACCATCTTCTGTCTTAGCTACGTACAGGGGGGTGGCAATAACGGCGCCGGCGAGCGGGATCACGACTTTGACAAATTGGTTGTGGTCACTGCCGAGACGGAACCGAACTTCAACTCCGGATCGGCCGCCTGGACTCCCGATGAAGGAAATACCTGGTACCCACTTCCGAATGTCAGCGGCTTCTGGGCAGTGGCGTTTGCCACTCCAAAAGCCGGCTGGTTCGTTGGCAATAATGGTCAGATTCTGAAGATCAGCTTCTAAATGTAAAGAATCGGGCCTCGGATTTCCGCGGGTGAAGACGGACTGGGATCCCAAGGAAAAGTTCGCCCGTCGTCAGTTCGGCAGGCGGCGGGCTATCCATCGCTGCGAAATTCTCAACTCCGGAGCGGGCCTAGCCGGGAATGTGCTTGGGTCTAGGAAACGCGTTTGTCGCGCTGGACTTTCCTCGTCAAGCCCGCCCGGGTCAAACCCGCCGCCATTGCTGCTGGCTCTATATCGCGGTTACCATCGACTGAACGCTTCTGAAGAATATTGCTGGTAATTCATGGCAGTTCAAGGAAAGCCGGTAAGCTGTTGGCCGGCTGCTTTCGATGGATATTGCCCTGGAGCCAGCGGCACGGAATCCGGTTGGCACGCCAGGTGACCGAGCAGGAGCTAACGAATAACTGGTAGGTGAAAGGCTTATTTCGTGCTCCTGCCCAGCCCGTTCGGGTGAAATCTTTGATTTGTCGGCCGACTATAATAAAAAAGTGAGTTCCCAAAGCAACATCCGCAAGGTGGCCACCGCCGATTTTCCATCCCGGTGGGGCAAGTTCCAGATCCTGGGCTTCGAGGGCGAGTTCGGCAATGGTTCATCGCGACGGAGGGAAACAGCCGTTGCCCTGATAATGGGGGATCTGCGTTCGAAACCCCCACTGATCCGCATTCACTCGCAGTGTCTTACGGGTGATGTATTCGGCTCCCTGCGTTGCGATTGCCGCCAGCAACTCGAAATGGCTCTCTCGATGATTGCCGAAGAACATGCCGGCATCCTAATCTACGAACAGCAGGAGGGACGCGGAATTGGCCTGATGGCCAAATTGCAGGCCTACGAATTGCAAGATGCTGGACTCGACACGGTCGAAGCCAACGAGCGTCTCGGCTTCAAAGCTGATCATCGGGAGTTTCGGCTACCCGGAGAAATCTTGAAAGCGCTCGACATTCTCCAGGTCCGGCTACTATCGAATAATCCGGACAAGGTTACGGCCCTGGAAAGCGCTGGGGTCAGGGTCGTCGAGCGAGTTCCCTGCGAAGTTTCTCCCACTTTGCACTCGGAAGACTATTTAAAGACAAAAAAAGCCAAGCTCGGACATCTTTTCAGTTCCAAGTAAGCCTCTAGAGTTCCTTCGCTAGCTTCGAGTCGACTATTGGGAGGTCACTGCCTTCGAATGGCGGCAATGCTTCTTAAGAAGTCCGCACAACTGTTTTTTATTCTTCGCCGGGAGGTATTTTAACGCGGCATTCGCCAGCGCCAGATATACCTCGTTAGCTTCGGGAATCTGCTCGAGGACTCTCAGGTGCTTCTCCACCGTGGCAACATCGCCGCGGATAATCGGCCCGCTGAAAGCATCGGCCGGTCCTGTTGCAAAATAATTGGCGAGCGTCTGTCCGACAATGGGCCGCATGCGCCGACGCGCCACTTCTCTACGAATCCCCGCTTTCATGGCCACCTGCTCAGCTACAACCAGGATGGCCACCAAAAGGGGCGAAGTGAACCCGCCCCAAGCGTGATACGCCGCCTTATCCTCTTTGGCGATCGAGAATGGCTCCCCGCCCATATCGAGTACCATCCGCCTTGCGACCCGAATTGCTGCCGCATCTCCCTCCAAGGCAAAAGGAACACCGCGTAACGACGGTCTGACCTTCCTCACAAAGGTCATCAGCGGATGGACGGAGGCCACCGCCGCGCCTTTTTTTTTAACGGCGTCGAGCTCGGAACTGCTCAAGGCACCGCTCGAGTGCACCGCGATCTTGCCTCCCCAATCTTGAACCCTGGCCAGTATCTCTGCGCAGCGAGAAATTTGCTGGTCGGGGACAGCGAACCAAACCACCCTGCTGGCGAGGATCGGAGACCGGATGCTGCTTGTGCGAGCACCCACTTCGGCCGCCAATCGGCGCGCTCGTGCCTGAGAGCCGCCTCGTCGCCGGAAGATAATCGCGTCGATCTTATAGCCCGCTTCTAGCAAGCAAGCCGCAAGCGCATTACTCAACCGACCAGCGCCGACAATCGAGATTCCCGGTTTGGCCGCCATGCGCGAGAGGATACCAAAAACCGCAGAACTCGGCGGTTGCCATTTTGCCCGGAGATCAGTCAACGAGTCTGTACACCCGAGCACAAGAAACCGATGCTGGTGAAAAGCCAAGTGCCAACTGCCATGTGCTTCTTTATATTGTTCAGATGTCCAAAACCAGCAAGACCAAAGCCCGTGTGCTCTCGACCCGCACCGCTTTTCGAGGAAAAGTCTTCTTCGTCACCTCCGACGAAGTTCAGGAACCCTCCCATATCCGCGCCCGGCGTGACGTCGTCCGTCATCCGGGCTCTGTGGTTGTGCTGGCGGTAGACGAAAGCCGGCCAGAGGCCCGCGTTCTGCTCGAATATCAATACCGGTATGCCGCCGATCAATTCCTCTGGGAGCTTCCCGCCGGGCGAGTCGATCGGGGTGAAACTGAACTTGTGGCCGCGAAACGGGAATTGCTGGAAGAGACCGGCTACAAGGCCAAACGGTGGGAACTAGCCCTCAAGTATTACGCCAGCCCGGGTTTTACGGACGAGACCATGGCCATCTATCTCGCCCGCGATCTGTGCAGCGGAAAAGCTCAGCCGGAAAACGACGAAGCAATTCGCACAAGATTCCTGCCTTTGTCCGCTGTCGAACACAAGATCATGAGTGGCAAGATCCGTGATGGCAAAACCATTGCCGGGGTACTCTGGTTTCAGAAGTACATGGCCCAGAAACCCGCATGAACACTGGTGTAAACTGGCTTGCAACTCTTGACAGTCACTTGGAACTCGCCGCAAAATGGGCTTGACAGACACGTATCGTGACACGACGCGGGCCTGTAAGAGGGGGCACGTAAGTGGATCGCATGAAAGGTACAGTGAAGTGGTTCAACAACGCCAAGGGTTACGGGTTCATAGGACGGGAAGAAGGTCCCGACGTATTTGTTCACTACAGCGCGATCATTTCCGAGGGCTACAAGAGCCTGCAAGAGGGTGATCAGGTGGAATTTGAGATCGCGCAGGGCCAAAAAGGTCCGCAAGCAGCCAACGTAACTAAGGTCGCTTAGAATTCAGGCTTATCCTCCCGGTCCTTCACCGGGCTGCTCACGTTTCTGGCCGACGTACCCGCTCAGGTCTGTCCACGCGCTACAATTCCTATCGGCATCATGGACAACAAAGCCATTGCCGGCCTGCTGTACGAAACTGCCGACCTTCTAGAGATCGATAATCAAGACTCTTTTCGAATTCGCTCCTATCGCCGCGCCGCCGAGGCCATTGAAGCGCTCGACCATCAGGTCTCTGAGCTGATCGGTGAACCCAAAAAATTGCTCGAAGTGCCCGGAATCGGCAAGGGGATGCTGGCCAACCTTCAGGAAGTGTTGAAGGAGGGACGTCTTACCCTGCACGCGGAGCTTCTCGGCAAGTACCGTCCATCAATCGTGGAACTCCTCAGAGTTCAAGGTCTCGGGCCAAAAACAATCGCCTTATTGTGGAGCGCCTATCAGGTTGCGGACCTGGAAGGCGTGGAAAAACTCGCCAGAGAAGGCAAAATTCGCCTGCTGCCGCGCATGGGCGAGAAACATGAACAGAAGATCCTAAGAGCGATTGAGGATTATCGGCGCATAGCCGGCCGCTTCCTGCTCGACGCTGCAGAAATTCAAGCCAACAAACTGACTGAGCACCTTCGCAGATTCGACGGCATTGATAAGATCACCCCCGCCGGTTCTCTCCGCCGCGGACGAGAAACGGTTGGCGATCTGGACGTCTTGGTTACCGGAAAATGCTGCGTCAATGATGAGCAACGACGTGAGCTACTTGAGCACATCATACAATTTCCCGGGCTCATGGAAGTGTTCGCGCGCGGCGATAACAAGGTCAGCTTTCGCCTGCGTTCCGGAATGCAAGTGGATGTTCGCACGCTGCCGCCGGAGTCGTTCGGAGCGGCCATGCAATACTTCACCGGCTCCAAATCGCACAATGTGGCGCTCCGTCAACGCGCACTGAAGATGGGCCTTACTCTCAGCGAATATAACCTGGCGCGACTCGAGGATAACCGCCCCGTGGCGGGTGCCCATGAGGAGGAAATCTACAGCACGCTGAAGCTCGATTACATTCCTCCGGAACTGCGGGAAAACACCGGCGAGATCGAGGCTGCCGAAATGCACACCTTGCCCGCGTTAATCACCGAGACGGACATCCAGGGCGACGTGCACATGCACACCGTCGAAACCGATGGCCGTTCGACCATCGCAGAGATGGCCCAAGCCGCTCGCGCGCGCGGCTACCAGTACATGGCCATCACCGACCACTCCAAGAACCTCGCCTTCACGAATGGACTCGATGACAAGCGCGCCTTGGAGCACATCCAGCGTATCCGCAAAGCCGGCGACGAGATGGGGGACATCAAAATTTTCGCGGGTGTGGAAGTCGATATCCTGCCCGATGGCGACTTGGATTTGTCCGATTCCGTTCTGGCTGCGATGGATATTGTGATCGCCAGCGTCCACTCACAATTTAATCAGGAGCCGGCCAAGATGACTGATCGCCTGATCAAGGCGATAGAAAATCCGAACACGTCGGTGATTGGCCACCCCACCGGTCGTCTTCTTCTTCGCCGTGACGCCTACTCCTTCGACTTGGATGCTGTCTTTAAAGCGGCAACCAAGCACCGAGTCGCGATGGAATTAAATGCATATCCCGATCGCCTCGACTTGTGCGACCGCCATCTCCGCATGGCTAAGGAACGCGGCGTCAAAATCGTCATTAACACCGATTCACACCATACCTCCCACCTGGAAAAAATCCGTTATGGTGTTGTGCAAGCCCGCCGGGCGTGGCTCACCCGAGACGACGTGCTGAATACCCTACCCGTCGAAAAATTCGCCCGGGCTATGAAGCACGCTTAGCCATCGGAAAGCACGAATCATCCTCCTTCGATCGCTGGTTCAAGGTCGCCTGAGAAGGGATCGGCCCTGACGCTACCGCCTTCGATCAAACATAGGAGCCTGATGGGCGATCCTCTGCAGCGCGATTTTCCATTGTTGGCGCCTTGCCCCGAGTCCTGCCTGCGTCCGGGCGGTCAGGGTATCGGGAAACGGCGAAGGCTGCCTCAGCATGTTGCCAATCTGGGTACGGGCGTTGAAGTTGCGATTCGGGTCGAGCACCGAACCAAGGTTCGTTTTTGCTCAAGGCCTTCGCTCGGGCTGTCATGGGACCCATGGGAATTGCCGGCAGGTTGCCGCCCGAGAATGATGTGAACTTCTCCGGCTTCTTTGCCGTTATTGGCGTTCCGGTTTGGTTTCCAAGCTCACTCCCCCTAGAGACGTCTTCGGGCAACATCTATCCCTCTGATGTCGTAGAATGCCCTGCGAGGACGAACCATGCCTGACGACACACCGACCCCCGCTCCGCCTCCTCATCAGACTCCCTCCAGTGGTACTCCCCCTTCCAGTCCCGGCTCTGATTTCAATATCGGTGAGGAGTTTGGTACCGCCAAACGTAATCTGCCTCCACCGAAAGTGCTCGCGATCGCCTTGGCGCTTGTGCTGGTTGTTGCGCTGATGGTCATCTTTGCATCCAGCCGCCCTAACGGGTTCGGCTCGATTGAAGACGTAAACGCCGTTGAGATTCCCGACCAGAATTCGATTCTCGTTACCCTCAACGTGAGCGTTCATAACAGCGGGAACAAGGCCATGTGGATCCATAACATGAAGGCTGCGCTGAAGACCGAGGACAGCCACGAATTTTCTGACGACGCGGCCGCCCCGGTGGACTTTGAACGGTACTTTCAAGCCTTTCCCGCACTTAAGGCGCGAGCTATTGCACCGCTGACTGTAGAAACCAAGATTGCGCCGGGTGAGGAGGCCAAAGGGACGATCATGGTAAGTTTCCCAGTCGCTCTGGAGGCGTTCAACAAGCGCAAAGCGCTATCGGTGACGATTCAGCCCTACGATCAACGGGCCATCGAAATTAAAAAACAATAGCCGTTAGGTCGTGGCGATGAGATTGTCAAGACTCCCGATTTTCCTGATGCACAATCTCGTCATCGCCCGAGGCGGCCCGCGGTTGTGGCTGGTTCAGCCGGTAGAGGTGATCGACTGGCCCGATGCCTCGGCCAATTGCGCGTGCCCTGCTGATGGCCGCGCTCACATACACTTTCGCCAGAAGCACGGCTTGCGGAACTCCACGGCCGCATGCCAGATGGCAGGCAATTGCGGTTGAAAATGCACACCCGGTCCCATGAGTGGAACTGGAGCGCTGGCGCTCTGCCTTGAAGAGCTGCTGTTCGAAATTGCCTCGGGTAGAGAAACTTAGAAGGTCGATGGCCTTCTCCAAATGCCCGCCGGTAATTACTACATTTGGCGCGCCCAAGCGGTGCAGCTTGACCGCTGCATTTTTCATCTGCTCGGGGTCGGTGACTCGGAACCCCGTGAGGGCCTCGGCTTCCTCCACATTGGGGGTTACAAGCTGTGAAAGGGAAAGCAGCTTTTCCGCAATCAACTTGGCGCCGCTCCGATCAACTAGGTCCCGACCCGAGGTTGATTTCAAGACTGGGTCCAACACCACATTAGGCGGCTTGTTTCTGGTGAGGAAATCAATGACCGCTTCGACCACCTTGAAGGAACCGAGCATGCCGATCTTCACGGCCGCGATGTCGAGGTCCCGGGCGAGTTCCTCAAGCGTGTTGGTTACCGTTTCCGGGTTCACCGCCGAAACTTTCTTGACGCCCGTAGTCGATTGCACCGTCAGGGCCGTAATGCAAGCGACGCCATAGCAGCCATGGGCCGCCATCGTCTTGATGTCTGCTGTAATGCCGGCGCCGGAAGAAGGATCAAATCCGGCAATCGTAAGTACAATCGGCGGCGAGTGCGGCATGGCTCGACTCTATCGAAATTGGACGGCTCCGCAAAATGGTTCCTGCCTTCCTGTGATACGATGAGATTGGCTTGGGACGACCGTTGTGCCTCACCAATTCCACGGGAACTCTGCTTGGCTGCTCCTCAGAATTGAACAGCATGTCAGTGGAACCTGCCGTGCAATGTTTGCTGTAAGTTGCTGAATCTGCATGGCTTTGCATGCTTCGGTTGAAAGCGGTTGATTCTACTAGTTAGAGTAAAATTTTCTCGGTGCGGGCACTTCATGGCAGTTACTATCTTGTAAACAAGTAAGTCCTTTGTTTGGCTCCTTTATTCGAAGAATCCTCAACGTAAGCATATGTTTGCAAAAGCTGTAATTACTTAATAGTAAAAACGTTAGCTCAGTTCGACCGTTGACAGGCGTTTGGCAGGCTATTAGCATCTGACAAATTCTTGGGTAAGGGAGGACGACTTTAGAGATGCGAGGTGACTGAATGCGACGACGAATCGCTACCAGTATGGCGGTGGTGGTATGTGTGGCCAGCCTGGGAGCCGCCGGAGCCGCTGGGGGCCCAA
>JBPYDQ010001214.1:0-4863 GCA_051986135.1 Terriglobales bacterium
GAACCATCGCGGGCATACCGCCTTTCAGCATGTACGCGAGTGGAGTCAATCCTCCGAACATGGGATTTTCATTAAGCAATTGCATCCAGGCATCCGCTAGCTTGCGGCTGTACAGGATGTTCAGAGCCTTGAAAATTCCCACCAGCAGAGAAATACGTGTCAGGCGATCCTGGTCGAGGCTTTTTGTCGGCCGGCGCTTGAGGTTATAAAAGGCACCATTGGAAATGCCCCCCAACAACGTACGCGCGTCCTCATCGCGTAACTTCCAGGCGTGCGCCATGCGGAAAAATGCCCGAGCGGCTGCCGGACTCAGCCGCGCCTGCACGGCCCGACTGGACAGATCGGTGGCCTGATCCAAAGGAAAGCCCGATAGATGGGAGACCTGTGTCGACATTCCAAATATGTAGTGATTATACTTCAAATGTGTAGGGTCGAGGCAAGCTACCTCTATCCCGTCTACCCCTTGGAAAATAAACGTGGAGCTCGCCTCTTTGGCAAGCGTTTCCTGTGGTAGATTTTTATGCGCGTTATTTTTGCCATTCTTTTGGTCGTGCCAGTCGATCGCCCGGACGAGCAAAACGCCGAACAGGCTAGGATCAGCAGCTGCCATGGAACAGTTCGCGGAGTGGGCCCTGAATGTGGCTGCCCTTAGGGGTGCATCGTATGCTGATGCGCGGGTGGTGGAGAACCGGAGCCGCGCTCTGGCCACGAAAAACGGGAGAGTAGCTGGCGCGTCCGATTCGACATCTCTAGGAATTGGCGTCCGCGTTATCGCTGATGGCGCCTGGGGTTTTGCAGCCTCCGGCAATCTTGCTCGTAACGCCGTCGAAGATACTGCCGCTCGCGCCGTTGTTATCGCCAAAGCATCGGCCAAGGTCAAACAGCAACCCGTACGGTTAGCGCCCGAGAAGCCGTGCACTGCAGAGTGGACGACACCTTTCAAAATCGACCCGTTTACCATCTCGATCGAACAAAACTTGAGTTTGCTATCACAGGTTGACCAGGAATTGCGGTCCGTAAAAGGCGTGACGCTGGCTGAGACCAGCATGAATTTCCACCGCGAGGAGAAGTGGTTTGCTTCCTCCGAAGGCAGCAAAATTCATCAGACCAAGTACTCAACCGGCGCCGGCTTTGCGGTGTATGCCTTCGCGGGAAACGACATTCAAAAGCGTTCCTACCCCACATCCTATGGCGGTCAATGGCAGAGCAAAGGCTACGAACTGATAAATGAGCTGGAAGTTGTGGAGAATGCGCGGCGGATCGCCGAGGAATGCCTGGCGCTGCATAAGGCCGATCAGTGTCCTGAGGGGGCCTTCACCATCATCCTCGATAGTTCTCAGCTTGGCCTGCAGATTCATGAATCCATCGGACATCCTATCGAGCTCGATCGCGTCCTGGGCATGGAGGCAAATTTTGCCGGAACGTCCTTTCTCACGCTCGACAAACTGCGCAAGCTTCGTTACGGCAGCGACCTGGTGAACGTTGTTGCCGATGCTCGTCAGGAGCACGGCCCTGGCCTGGGGACGTTCGCGTTCGACGATGAGGGCGTTCCGGCTCAGTGCACACCAATTATCAGTAAGGGCCTGTTCACCGGTTATTTGAGTTCGCGCGATACGGCCCACGCTATTGGCGCCAGCCGCTCCGGAGGAACTCTGCGCGCCGAAAACTGGAACCGACTGCCTATTATTCGCATGACAAATGTGAGCATTCTACCGGGCGAAGATCCGCTCACGTTGGAACAGCTGATCGCCTCAACGGATTATGGAATTCTGATGCAGACCAACAAATCCTGGTCGATTGACGACAAGCGTTACAACTTCCAATTTGGTTGCGAAATCGGCTGGGAAATCAAGAACGGCAAGCGTACGCGCCTGCTGAAGAATCCGTCGTATTCGGGTATCACCACCGAATTCTGGAACTCAATGGACGCAATCTGCTCGAAAGATGAGTGGACTCTCTGGGGAACACCGAATTGTGGCAAAGGCCAACCGCAGCAGGTGATGGGTACTGGTCACGGGGCCGCGCCGGCGAGATTTCGGAACATAAAGGTGGGAAGCGCGTATAAAGGCAGTACTTAGCAATAGCACTTAGCATTTGGCCGCCAGAGGCTGTATCCTGAATCCTTTGAAGTGGGCAGCTGCCTTTCGCGGCTAAGTGCTAACTGCTGAGTGCTCAATGCTGACGAAAGATCAAGCCGCTGCCATCTTCTCCAAGCTCAAGGCTTACGCCGCGACTGACGAAGTCGAGGCCATCTTTTATGGTGGCCAGTCGGCGTTGACTCGCTTTGCCAACAACACCATACATCAGAATGTCGCGGAAGAACACTACGGTGTCTCCGTTCGCACCACCTTCCGCGGACGCACCGCACGCGCTAGCACAAACAAGTTTGATGATTCCAGTCTCCAGCAAGTAGTCAGAGCTTCCGCGGCGCTAGCGCAGGTGCAAGAACCGGATCCCGACCTGCTGCCGATGCCTGACACTGTCGAAGCTAGGGGAAAAACAGTGCTATTGCCGTCGAATACTCCCCGGCGTTATTTCGACCAGACTGCCGCCACCACGGCGGACGAGCGGGCGCAAGCAGTGGAAACAATGGTCGATATTGCCCGCCACTATAAACTTACGGCCGCTGGAATCTTTGCTACGTCTGACGCAATCGAAGGCATTTTCAATTCTCGTGGGGTTGCTGACTGGCACCAGCAAACATCCTCTGACATTTCAATCACCATGCTGGCGGGGAATTCTTCCGGCTGGCAGAAGGCCAACTCGCCCAATGTCGCCGATCTTGATCCACCTCGACTCGCCGAGACTGCAGCTCGCAAGGCACTGGAATCGGCGAACCCGCGCCAGCTGGCCGTAGGCAAATACACGGTGATTCTTGAGCCCGCAGCCGTTCTCGACATCATAGGTTTCATGTTCTACGATTTTGGCGGTCTCGCCATTCTTGATCAGCGTTCTTTCCTAAACAATCGCATCGGAAAAAGAATTTTCGGCGAGAACATCAACATAGCCGATGACGTGACTCACCCATTACAATCCGGCGCACCCTTCGATGGAGAAGGCATGCGGCGCAAGCGCGTATCGCTGGTGGAGAACGGCATAGTTAAGCGTCTGGTTTATGCTCGTGGCAACGCCGCGAAAATGAGGCAGTCGGACCATGCGCAAAGCGTCGGTCTAGTCGAGGCTACCGGCCACGGTTTTCCCTTGCCCAACGAAATGGGGGAAGCGCCCACGAACATAGTCTTCGCGGGGCCTGACCAGCCCAAAAGCGTCGATCAAATGATAGCCTCCACCGATCGCGGCGTGCTGGTTACGCGCCTCTGGTATATACGCGAGGTCGATCCTTACGAGAAGATTTTGACCGGGATGACGCGCGATGGGACCTTTTACATCGAGAACGGGAGACTCCGCCATGGTGTCTTGAATTTCCGCTTCAATGAAAGTCTTCTGAACATGCTCTCGAATGTCGAAGAGATGGGAGAGCCAGTCCGCGCCAGCGGGGAGGAATCGTTCGACATGGTTGTTCCGGCAATGAAGGTGAAAGAGTTTAACTTTACGGAAGTTACCAAGTTCTAAGGCCTCGGCATTCAGACAACAAGAGTAAGTACTTCAACTCTCCGAACCAGGGATGCCGATCCCGGTTGCTGCCCGATTGCCCAACTCGATTTTGGACAGCAAGCCGAGGTCCCGGCAATTCTTTCGAGTTCCGTTGCCGCGCCCGTAGCGATATTAAAGGTTCTGTGGCTGCGCGACGGATTATCCGCCGGGAAGGAAATGGTGAAATCTACCTTGGAGCCACAGGCATCTTGCTTCGCCATCAAGCTGCCGGTTGAGGTCAAGTCTGAGACGCGGCGCACTCTGGCCCGCCCCAGGCTGCAAGCTCGTGGCCGTCACCGAAGCGACTCAATGAGGAGATGACTCTGGAACTGTTCCGCCGTGGTGCTCATGGCATCGTTTCCCGCGAAGGCTCAAGCTCGCGCTTTACCGTTTACATCATCCCTTTCTGAAAGGCCGCAACAAAGGCCCGCTCAGGAGCTGCTGCCGGAGCGGGACAGGACACGGAAACCGATGTACTCCCTTCGCCCGCACTTCCACACCGATCTCCTAACCAAGTAGTTCAATCGATCTATTCCTCAGATTAGATTTGTTTGTCGCATGTTGAGCGGCTATATTTGTGAGGGGTAGCACCCGACATTCAGCCCTCAGCTTCAGTCAGGCGACCGGTGAGGTTGTCGGGGCTTGTTTGTCTTGTGAAAAGTCTGAAACCATGAGCTTTCCAGCACTGAGTGCTGAGTGAATGCTCCCGAATGAGGTTCCACATGAAAGGCGACGCGAAAGTTATCGCCATTCTGAATGAAGTTTTGAAAGCTGAACTTACCGCCATCAACCAATATTTCCTTCACGCTGAAATGTGTGAAAACTGGGGATACGAGAAGCTGGCCAAGCATACTCACAAAGAAGCTATTGAGGAGATGACCCACGCCGAGAAGCTCATGAAGCGTATTCTGTACCTCGACGGCACTCCCAATGTGAGTGATTACTTCAAGATTAACATCGGACCCAATGTGAAGGCGCAGCTGCAAAACGATTTGCATGTTGAATACGACGCGGTGAAACGCTTGAACCGCGGAGTAGCGCTCTGCGTGCAGCTTGGCGACAACGGCTCCCGTGACCTGTTGGAGAGCATTCTGACCGATGAAGAAGAGCACATCGATTGGCTCGAGGCGCAACTGCACGCCATCGGTGAAATGGGCATCGAGAATTACCTGGCCCAGCATTTGCACGAAAAAGAGGACTAGGGCTCTTCGGTGTCACTCTCCGGGACTTTCTCGCAGCCTCTGGTCTCTGACGGCAATCAGCAGTGCG
>JBPYDQ010001215.1:0-14248 GCA_051986135.1 Terriglobales bacterium
CGCCATTTGGCATACAGGTGCAACTGTCAGCTATCATCTGGGAGCTTGGGTTGCTCCCGTCGCCGCTTGCCGGGCCCTAGGCAGCCAGACGCGGTTCTAGTTTCCAGAGCTCACGACGATCGCGCCCTGTTCCCGCAACGGCTTCAACCCTTGTGGCTAGGTGAGTTAGTCGTGCATGATCCGGGTCTCACGACGGATCATGAATGGGCACCATTGTTGTATACCCCGCCGGAGCCTGGCACTGACCGAGGGTCAACCCTTTAGCCCGGCCCGCAAAGCCCACAGCTTAGTCCGGCTTGGACGCTGGAGGGCAAAACGGATTGCTTGTTGTTCATAGCACGAGAGGAAGGCTCCCTCCTCGGCACTCAGGCTCGGAAAATAGCTTGTATCCGGATAGGGAGTCGGACACAGGAATTGTCCCGCTGACCTCCTGCGCAGCAGTAGAGCGGGATATCGAAAGGTTACGGTTTCAGCGGAACCTCACCTGCCCTCGAATTGATTCGATTAGTCTTGGAGAACCGTATCCCAATCCATCTGTGAACACCGTCTCAGCATTCTCGATATGGGCCATTCACGCCGCCTCCACGGCACTGGCCGAAACCAGCGAACGTCGGTCGCGCGGTGCGCCACCCCTTGCGTCGATGGCAAAGGGTGGGCACGCGCTGGTTGCTTTTAAAAGTTGAAGAGGTCGAACAGGTCGCCGATGGCGGGGCTGTTAGTTGGGGCATACAGGCTAACCGTCGGATTGTAAGTCGGGTCATGTAGATTGTCGCGGCTGCGGCCCGAGATCGTCGGCAAACCCCAGTTGCGCTCGATGAACTTCAAGATGGAGACGTGATCTGCGTAATCGTGGGAAATGTGACCGGGTTTGGTATATGGCGAGACCACGATCAGCGGAATGCGCGTTCCGTCGCCAAAAAAATCCAGTGGTTGCACATACCCCGAATCGTAATAACCGCCGCCTTCATCCGTGGTGATGAAGATCGCGGTAGTGCTCCAAAGATCGGGCTTTGATTGGACCAAATCGACGATCTTTTTTGCGAAGCCTTCGAACAAATCCCATTTTGACGACGCCGGATGACCGTCGACCCATCCGCTCGGCTTAACGAAGGACACCGCAGGCAATTTGCCGTTCTTGATGTCTTTGTACAGTTGGTCGGTATCGGTGATGTGGGCGGTGCGTACGGCAGGGTTGGTCATGATCTGCGTCTGGTACTGAAATCCATTGCAGATATTGCAATACTGGTCGCTCAGCGGACCCACCTTCCCGTAGTCGAGCTGATACTTGTCGTTGAGGTAGCGGTCCCACTGATCGTTGTAGCTCTTCCACGAGATGTCGTTTTCCAACAAGACATCCCCGATGCTCCGCTGTGAGGTTGGGGGAATCGTGAACGGGGTATTGTTGGGGTTTGTATCCGTGTAAGCATTCGTTCCGTCCCCGAAATAGCCTGGGTTGTAGTTATTGAGAAGGTAGTAGTGGCCCGGGTCGCAGTTCGGTTTGATCGGAGGGTTCAGAGAGCTCAGATAGGCCACGATCTGGCCGACTCCGGGCTGCTGCAACGGATCCGAGCAGTTGCTGTAGCTCCCGCCGCCATAGACGCCTGTGGATGCGCCATTGTTGCCGAACCCGCCGTAGCCGTCTTGGGTCCACCAATTGTTGGTTCCGGCGACGGGATTTGGGTTCTCGATTTCGTCCACGGGACCGCCTAGGAATGTCATCTGGTTATGCGGAGGAACAAGATTGCCGTTTTGATCTTGAAACCAGATGGCATCGGCAAAGTAGAGCAAGATTTCATCCAGACCAGTCCCGCCCATAGCCGGCTGGTGGTAGTTATCACTGAAGGCGTATCGGTCCGCGAGCTGCTTGGTGTAACCCGCATCGCCCTCCAGCATGTTGTAAAAGCCCATCGCGGTTGAGCCTTCGCCGGTGGTCGTTTTTCCGGGCGCGTAGTCAGTGCTGAAGTTTGTCGGTTGAGTCCTACCGTTCGTGCCCGCACCGATGGTGATTTCCACCCAGGGAAAGAAGTCCGCCAAGCAGCCGCTGGGATTTGTTGGTGTTGCCTGGGCAGCGTTGCAGTCTTCCTGTTACCACATCTGGTAGAAGCGATGGACCGGGCTATTGGCATAGGAGTTGTAGGGGAGGGAAGTCGTATTGGTGAGCTGGAAGGGGGGGCCAGGCGGCAGGGTGGAATACGGCGAAGAGGCGTTCACCCCGCTGATGCGGGAGTCTGGGATCCGTCCGGTCAGGCCGCTGCCTCCGACCAACAATGATCGATAGTAATTGAACGGCGGTTTGGGCAACCCGTCTTCAGATGAGACGGCGTTACCCAAGTTGCACATGCCGTTATCCGTGCACACGTTTGTGGGTCCGCCGTTCAACGGCGCTGGGAGCACGGAGTAGGACGCTTTTCCCGTTGTTGGACTTAACTGGTAGGTGGAATTGCCGGTAATGTCCGCGGAGAACTGCGTAGCTAGTGAATAGTTCGATCCCGGAGTGCCGTCGGCATTGATGATGCCTTCGGACAGCAAGTTGAGTACGGAATCCCCGCTGTTTGGGATGTACGTGGCGAAGAGATGGTCAAATGAGCGGTTCTCACCGACGATGACGATTACATGCTTAATGGGGGTCGCGGTATTGGAATCCCCTGTGGAACCCTTCTTGGCAGTCCCCGCAAGAGCTGGTGTGATGCTTGGTCCCACTGCGATGGTCAGTGTTAGGAATAACGACATCAACTTCCTTAGGCTGGTAAAGCCTGTCGGCATGTGTGATCTCCTTTGTTCGGGGGCGGGTCTGGCCGCCCATGCGGATAAGTTGATTGTTGTGGGCGGTAGCTTGCGGACCGATGTCTAGCCCGGCAAGGCCCACATATCGTAGTAAGGTTGTGTGACAGAAATGCTAAGGGGAAATGAAATTTCTGTTAATTGCTGGTGACTGGACCGGATCCGAGTGAGGGCAATCCCCATCTCCGAAAGGCGTTTCATGTGATAGGCTGCGGGGTCCCGTTATTTTTCTGGTCGTTTCCCGCGCTTTCGACTCCAAGACCCGCGAGCGGAAGCCAGAGGAGATCCCCCAGTCCCCTCTCGGATGGGACCACGTCGCCTACCCATCGGACCGTTGACAACTCTCGGCCACATTATTAACAGGAGGTTTCCGTTCAGTTTCAACAAGGTTAATTTTTTTGCTCAATTCGTTTTGTGGTTGTCGGCTAGCATGACGGCACAAATCATAAATTGTAGTCCGCTCTCAACCCTTTTTACCTGATACTTGTTGGAACAACAGGCGTCGGAATAGAGCCCTATCCCGAGACGACGAGTCTCGGCGCAGAACTGACCATCGAATTCACCAACTTTTCATAATTCTTCTCTTCTAGGTTGCGTCTTTCGTTTTTGTGAAGGTGTTTCGAATCAGAAAGGCAGGCGATAAAGGAGGCCGGCGTGAGTTCGAAATTAAGGGTTGCTCGAGTTGCGTTTGGTGTTTGCACACTGTTTTCTCTTACGACAACCGCTTTCGCAGAAGGCGATTTGCAAAAAGTCCACCACATCATTATCGTGATGCAGGAGAATCATTCCTTCGACAACTACTTCGGAGTGTTGCCCTATGTTCCTGGCACGCCATACCATCCGACCAGCGGTGCCTGCGCCAAACACGATCACAAGTGCGTAGATGGGCTGTCGTGCACGGCGGACGCCTCGGGCAAATTGACTTGTTCAAACGCGAACTTTGACGACAATGGATCGACCGTAGTGGCCTTTCATGCTACCAGCCGCTGCGTGAAGCCGGACCTGGATCACTCCTGGGTTGGCACCCACCGGGAAGTGAACTTCGATAGTCCCAACGCAACCCTGTTACGCGCGCTGGGCAATGGATTTGTCCGCGTGAATGACGCCACCGAGCAGACCGACTCAGGGGAGAATGCTACCGAGGACCAGACGATCTCCTACTACGACCAACATGACCTCTCCTTTTATTACGGGTTAGCGGAGAACTTCGCCATCAGCGACCGCTATTTCGCTTCGGTATTGGGTCCGACGTTTCCCAACCGCTCTTATCTCATGGCGGCCACTTCCTTCGGCCACTTGACTACGAATGATAGCTTTCCTCCTCCCGGAGGCTATAAGCCGATTACGGGAACCATATTCGACCTGCTCGATCAGAATGGCATCTCCTGGGCGGACTACTTCCAGGATGCACCGCAAAGCGGGAGTTTTCGCCCCACCGATCCCCACAATCAGCCGCTCGCCGTATTTCTCGCAGAGGCCGGAGGGCTAGGGTCACTGCCCCAGGTGTCGTTCGTTGATCCGAATTTTGGTCTTGCGGGTCGCACTTTGGAAAACGACGAACATCCGCCCACCGACATTCAGCGCGGACAGTTTTACATATCGCAGGTCATCCAGGCCGTGCGCAACGGCCCGTTCTGGAAGGATTCGATAATCTTCCTGACCTATGATGAGTCTGGCGGGTTCTACGATCACGCCAAGCCAGCAGAGGTTCCGCAAGAAGGCTCGCTGAATCCGGACGGCATCAATCCCGGCCAGTGTGAAGATCTTTCCAACCCACCGGCGAGCGAGCAGCCTGGGGGAGGGGCAGAATGCGCTGTGAACCCATTCAGCACCACCGATACCAGCCTTAATGACGCTGAGGCGCTCTGCCCCACTCTGGCGAACGATCCAACCGGTCCATACCCAACCAGTTGCGCCAACTTCAATCAGCTTGGATTGCGAGTTCCGCTAATTGCCATTTCCCCCTTTTCCAAGCCTGCGTACGTCTCGCATACCGTCGGCGATCACACCTCGTTGCTCGCCCTGATTGAGAGGCGTTTTCTTCGGGTGAACGGTCAACGTCTTCACCTCACGCTGAGAGATCAACACGCAGAGCCGCTTGAGGACATGTTTGACTTCGAAACTTCTCCCTCTTTGAATACGAGCGTCGGTCAAGCTTCGCCGCCCGCGGTCGACTGTACCCCGGCTCCGTAGCTCCTCGAACAATCAAACAATCTGGCATCCAGCATCGCGGGAAAGAATTAAAAAAATGATCTGCAATTTGCCCTTACCCGACTTTCGCCTTGAGTGGCAGGCACCGGCTTTGTCTTGCCGCACCTGGCGCGAAATCTCGAATGGCGGGCATGGTTGCCGGGGCCGTCGCGAGGCGACTCCCTGCGGCATGCCCTCTGCTCGGATTTCCCGAAAGCGGGAATGAAGCACAGCCGCACATGCCATCACTGTGTTCTGAAATTTTCGAGCGAAAGGTCCCGCAGAAAAACAAAATTACATTCCTGCTGAAGCCCTTCGACGTCGGAGAGGTTATCGCCGCTACCGGCAAGGTATGGGAAGGTGCTGGCAACCAGCCCCCGCGATCGACGAGAATCCGCCGCCCCACTCCCTAGGTTCAGAGCGATTCCCGCAGATTGCGCGCCAGTTCCCGCACTGCCGATTCGTTCCGCCGATACCACATCCATTGCCCCTCTTTCTTAGCTTCGACGAGGCCGGCCTTTTTCAAGACTGACATGTGATGGGAAATGGTAGGTTGGGTCAGTCGGACGTGTTCCTCGATGTCGCAGGCACACAGCCCCACACCCTTGCCAATGGAACACGCGCCCTTTTGTTTGAGGGCGTTCAAGATACGCCGGCGCGTTGGGTCGGCAATAGCACGGAGCATTCGATCGAAGTTGTGTATGCCAGGCATAGCGGAAAGGGAGTATCCGATAAAGATTGATTGCTGTCAATGAGCTGTTAGCGCTAGCTATACTTCCAACAAATTTGCAGTCCTGAAACTTGCCAACCTATTTTTTCAAAATGGGATTGTACCCGTCGTTGACCAACTTTGCCCGCATCACCTCCGCGTCTTTGATATCGTTGTAAGGCCCAACCTGTACGTGAAACAATCTGTCGGCAGAAGACCCACTCGCGGTGAAAGCTGGATATTGTTTCCTTTTCAGAGCCTCCACCAGCGCTTCGGCATCTTCCTGCTTGCTGACCGCCGCGACCTGGACGTAATAGGAGTTGGCACTGCGCAGGGCGGTTGTATCGGGAGCGGCGGCCGTCGACTGCGCCGGGGATGTATCGCCGGCTCCATTGGAGGCAGCCGCGGGTCCCTGGGCGGGACTTAATTGAGGATAGGAATCATTTTGCTCGACGGCCTTGTAGAACGTAAGGTCCGTCGCCTTGGCGCCGCTGGCTGCGCCGGATTTGTTCGTCTGCTTTGCTGTGTCCGCTGCTGCGGGCGTTCTCTCGGCCAATACTGGGCTGGCTGCGCTCCGCCCCAAGTTGTACCCCAAGGCAAAGAAAACGGCACACAGCGCCACCAGACCAAAGAAGAGCAGGAGCAGTTTCCCGATACCGAGCGTGATTTCCGTCTCCCGAACAGCACTCATCCCTCAACTCCACGTATCACAAAACTATCCTTTGGCCTGGGCCGCTGAGGGCTGGCCGCTTCCTGCTATCAGCTTTTCGAATGTCGAGAAAATGTCCACTGGGACGGGGAACACTACCGTCGTGTTCTTCTCCACTCCAATTTCCGTCAGGGTCTGCAGATAACGCAGTTGCACGCTGACCGGTTCGGAAGAAAGCAGGTGGGCAGCGTCCACGAGCCGCTGCGCGGCCGAAAACTCGCCTTCCGCGTGGATGATCTTCGATCGCTTCTCCCGTTCGGCCTCGGCCTGTTTGGCCATTGCGCGCAACATCGTCTCCGGCAGATCAACCTGTTTAACTTCGACATTGACGACCTTCACGCCCCAAGGCGCGGTGTGGGTGTCGAGAATGCTTTGCAGCCGCAGGTTGATCTTGTCCCGGTGAGCCAGCAGTTCGTCCAGCTCCTGCTCACCCAAAACTGAACGTAGGGTCGTTTGGGCGAACTGCGAGGTCTGGTAGACGTAATTTGAGACCTCGACCACTGCCATGCGCGGGTCAATGACGCGAAGGAAGATCACAGCGTTGACTTTCAAGGTCACGTTGTCACGGGTGATGATGTCCTGAGGAGGAACTTCCAGCGCCTCTTGGCGTAGCGATACGCGGACCATGCGGTCGACCGGCGCGAAGACCAGAATAACGCCCGGCCCCTTCGCCCGCGGATAGAGGCGGCCAAAGCGGAAGATCACGCCTCGCTCGTATTCGGCGAGAATCTTGATCGAACTGAGAACGTATAAGCCGACGATAATGACGGCGATGCCCCAAAAGGGAATCGGCATGGATGCCTCCGTAAGCTATAAGAGGAGCTTCTGAGGCGGATTGTATCTCAGGTGACAGGCCAAGGGCGGCGGTATTTTCAGGATGCAAGAGTTGCCTATCGAGCTACTGGCCTCCGGTGCAGGCTGCTGGCCTCGACCTGACCACAGAAATGCTGGGAGCGCGTGACCGAGGCGAGGGGCCTCGTGTCCTCCGGGGAACGGCGAGGGCAAGCCGTTCATGAAACCGGAGCCGAGATTGCCGGATGCTCCGTCGCCGAGACCGGCTCGACCCGCAAATGCAGGCCATCCACGTTGCGTATGACCACCGACTCTCCAACCGCCACATTGACTGAGGAGATCGCGTCCCAGATTTCGCCATGCACGAAGACTTTTCCCCGTGGAGCGAGGGCTGTGCGCGCGGTGCCGACCTCTCCGATCATACCCTGAGGGCCGGTCACGACTTTGTTTTTTCGCGCCCTCAGAGCTACCCCCATCAGAAAAATCGTGATCAGTCCCACCGGAATGCTGACCGCCAACGCCGTGAGCAGACGTACGCGCATCTCAGGAATGGGAGCATCCACCAGCAGCAGTGCCCCCAGCGTTAGCATGACGATTCCGCCGATTCCCAAAACGCCATGGGTCGCAAACTTGGCTTCGAGCGCAAACAGGATGAACGAGGCAAAAATCATCAGCAGGGCAGCATGGCTGACGGGAAGCAGGTTCAGCGCGAAGGCTGCCAGAAGAATGAACACAACACCTACTGTCCCAGGCAGAACTGCGCCGGGATGATTGAACTCAGCGTAAAGTGCCAGGGCTCCGATCGCCAACAGGATAAAGGCGACATTGGGATTCATGATGTACGCCAAAATCCGTTCCTTGAGAGTCAAGTCATACTCACGAATCGATTGCCCTGCCAGCTCGAGTTTGACCGGTGTCCCGCCGAATCGCTTGATTGTTCTGCCTTGCAGCTGCTTCAAGAGATCTTGCTCGTCTCTGGCAACCGAATCGATGAGGTTGTTCTTAAGTGCCTCCGCATCGGTGAAAGACTTGGATTCGCGAACGGCACTCTCGGCGACCTCCACATTGCGTCCGCGTTTGGCCACGTAGGACCGCATGAAAGCGGCAGCGTCGTTTTCGATCTTCGTCTTCATGACATCGTCCATCTTGCCGCCGGTGATGGTTACTGGATGTGCGGCACCTGTATTGGTGCCGGGCGCCATGGCAGCCACGTCGGCAGACTCAAGTATGAAAAATCCAGCCGATGCCGCCCGGCTGCCGGTGGGGGTGACATAGATGATGACTGGCACCTCGGAGTTCAGTATTTTGGTCACGATGTCTCGCGTGGACTCGAGCAGCCCGCCAGGCGTATTCAATTCGATCAGAACAGCCTTATCGCCATGCTGCTGAGCTTCGGCCAGGGCGCGACCGATGTATTCGTCGGTGATCGGCTGAATGGTGTCGTTGACGGAAATTTTGAGAATGTCCGCAAAAGCCAAGCCGCAGCCTAGCA
Organism: Terriglobales bacterium; assembly: GCA_051986135.1. Taxonomy (GTDB): domain Bacteria; phylum Acidobacteriota; class Terriglobia; order Terriglobales; family Acidobacteriaceae; genus Gp1-AA122. Next base: position 8,674 of record JBPYDQ010001215.1, read on the forward strand.
AGATCAACCATAACAGGGACAGTAGTCGGGAAATTCTCATTGCTTTGGCAGCGGCTGCGCTTTCTCCGCCAGCTTGGCTGCAATGGCCCGCTTGAGAGTTCGAGCCGAAGCGTTGGTCGGTTCCAGTTGAATGGCGCGATCCACGCTTTGGGCGGCCGCCTCAGTCTTATTTTCGCTCAAATTGATTCTTGCCAGCACCAGGAGCGGGTCGACCGCGGTGCGGATTCGGAGCGCGATGTCCGCCTCCGAGCGGGCGGCAGAGAAATCCTGCTCTCCCTCTAAAGCCTGAGCAAGTCCGGCGTGAGCTTCAGCGTTGCCGCCGTCCAGGGCTATAGCCTCCCGAAACTCTCGTTCGGCTTCGATAAGGAAGCCTTGCCCAAGAAGCTCGCGCGCTCGGGTTGCGTGAAACCGGGCATGCGCGTGCGGCTCCTTGGACAAGCTTTGTTCACCGGCCGCTTCCATCTGTAACACGATCTGACGGAACGAGCTCTCATCGTAGTTACGCTTAATTCGTTCTAAGGGAGCATGAACACCCGTTTTCGAAGCATTCGGCTCGCCTTTGGGGTTGGCCTCAGACAGGATGGCATCGAGGAAGGCTTTGGCCTCAGTGTCGCTGGGCCTGAGGTTAAGTGCTTCGCGTAGTTGGTGTGCCGCATCGGTTGAATTGCCGGCGCGATAGTAGGCCAAAGCAAGATTAAAACGGTAATCGCCGTCGACGGGATCAGCCTGAACTGCCTTTTGAAAGAAGGTCAGAGCATGAGTATCGCCCTGCCGTGCGGCCAAGACTCCCAGGTTGTTGTACACCTCGGTGAGCGGAAGCTGAGAGGCGACAAATTCGAAAGCCGCCTTTGCCCGTGCCAGATCACCGCGAAAATACGCAGCCAGTCCCAGAAGGAAGCTGGCCCGCCTTGCCAGAGGGTCGGCTCGCGGGATCCTTTCCAGCGTCGCAATCGCCTGGTCATACTGGTGCTCGGAATAATAGGTTCGCCCAAGTTCCAATAGCGCCTTACCGTATGGCGGAGCTAGACGAGCCGCTTCCTGGAACCGTCGCACCTTATCTTGCGGGCGGGTTGCGATCACACCGCGAATGTAGTTCTCAAAGGCGTCCAGCCGAATCGGATCGGCCTCAAGGCGAAAAGCGTCGCGCGCAACCGGAAAATCAGGGCGCAGAACACGCAACAGATCCCAGGCGATAAGAGCCTGAATATCAATCAGCTGGACCAGCGGTCCCGATTCGAGGGCCTCCCTCGAGAGCCTTTGCCGGTTCATGTCCAGCAGTTGTGCAGTTGCCGTGAACGTGCGCCCGTCAAAGGTGTAACGGCCGAGCACCACGTAGTCCACTCCCATCTGCTCGGCGATGCGGTAAATAGTCGGGCGCGACGGATGCAGCTCCGCCGGAATTCCCATCTGGTCATAAGCGCGGAGTCGGTCGTCGCGGCTAAGAATGTATAGCGACGGGGAAGAGAGGCGCTCCTCCAGAATCTCGGGGAAAGCTTCGCTGATCCATTCCAGACCAGGTGCACTCGACCCATTCTCAAAAGGAATCACGACCGCAGTGCTGCCGCCTACAAATGGTTTTTGGGCCCACGATATTCCCGGCAGGCCCAACCCGGCAGCAATGACCAACAGACTGCGGCGTAAAAAACTCAAGGCAATACGATTATAGCCATTTCGGGAACTCTGAAATTGGATTCATGGGGAGATTGATCGCGAAGATCGTGGGTTTTTCTATAACTCTGTCGAGAATCTCCGGGTCGCTCCCGTCGGTCCTCAGATCCAATCTCTAAATGGATCGCTCGCTCGATTCTTGTTATCTTGAGACTTCTCTGCCCTCATGGAGCCCGAACCAGAACGCGGTACGACGACCCTTTCATTGCGGTCGTTTGCCCGCCTGGTACGCGCGAATCCCAACTTTCGCCGCCTGTGGGTAGCGCAGATCATCAGCGAAATCGGCGATTGGTTCTATTCCATCGCCATCTATAGTCTGCTGCTCGAGTTCACCGGCCGGGCCAGTTCAGTGGCTTTGGCACTTATATTTCAGGTCCTGCCTAATACCCTGACCGGACCCATCGCCGGGGTGGTGAATGATCGGCTTCGGCGTAAACATGTGATGATCGCCAGCGACCTATTCCGCGCGGTCATTGTGGCCGCGATGCTACTGGTGCGATCGCGTTCTACGGTCTGGCTGGTTTATCCCTTGCTTATCCTGGAGAGCGTCATGTGGGCCTTCTTCGAGCCTGCCCGCACGGCAGTGATCCCGAACGTTACCAGCCAACAGGACCTACTTCTGGCAAACACGATTTCCGCCACCACCTGGTCGGTCAACCTGGTGGCTGGCGCGACGATCGGTGGCATCGCGCTGGCGCTGCTGGGATACCGCGCCGCTTTTCTGTTGAATGCGGTCTCTTTCCTGGGTTCGGCCTTCTTCATTGGCCGAATGCAATTCCACGAACCCCATGCTGAGATTCACACAGAACTGCGGGCTCGCGACCTGGTGCATTATGCGCCGATGGTGGAGGGTTTCCGCTATGTCAAAGGCGACCTGCGACTGCTGGCGACTATTCTGGCAAAGGCCGGACTAGCGAATATGGGTGTCAGCTGGGTTTTGTTCACGGTCATGGGACAGCATATTTTTCCATTGCATTGGCCGGGACTGGCACCGGACCGGGCGGCCGTATTGGGCATGAGTCTCCTGATTGGGGCGCGCGGCATGGGTGCGCTGGTAGGACCCTTAGTGTCAGCCCGCTGGGCGGGGCATCGTCAGAACCGCCTGCGGCTCGGAATTCTGTTTGGATTTCTCGCCGTGGGCGTCGGTTACGGGATTTTGTCCGGAGCCGGCTCGCTCGCCACTGCCTGCTTCTGGGTGCTCGTTGCCCACTGCGGAGGATCGACAGTTTGGGTATTCGGCACTACCCTTCTGCAAATGAACGTTGAGGATCGTTTCCGGGGACGCGTTTTTTCGGCCGAGCTTGGGCTCTCGATGATCACCTTAGCGCTCGGCGCGTACCTCACGGGAGCGCTTCTCGATGGTGGAGTCCCGCCCCGAGCCATTGCCCTTGGCACTGGGCTGGTCATGCTGTTTCCGGCAACGGCATGGGCCTTGGCATTGAAGCTGTGGGCTCCGGAACCTCGAGCAGCGTCGTTCGACGTCGGCGATTAAGGGCACTTGGGCAACCGACCCGCCTGCGCTCGGAGAAGGGTCGCGCCGCCCGAGCCAAGCCCGGTCAATCCCATGCTGGTCAGTTCGGGTGCAGCTGATCGATCTTGGCTGCCATGATGAAATCGCTTTCCGTGAGCCCGTCGATTTTGTGTGTCCAAAGTGTTATTTCCGCCCGGCCCCAGCCCAGCAGAATGTCGGGATGATGCCCTTGCTGCTCTGCCAGTTCTCCTACGCGGTTCACGAACTCGAGTGCCGCTCGGAAGTCGGGAAACTTGAACTCACGAGTGAGATGGTGTTCGTTGACCACCTGCCATTTCGGCACCTGCTGGCGCAGGTTCGCGAGTTCCTGTCCTTTGAGTGGGGGTACGCCACCACGGCAGGGAACGCATGTCTTGCTGGCCAAGTCGGGCATTTCAACCTCCAGGCTCGCGCCAAACCTAGTTTACCCGGCGGCACAGATGTGCGTAAATCTACTCCCAAGGCAGGCGCTGCTTGGACGCGCGTTTATAATCTTGAACTTCACTAGGACGGCGATTGCTGAAGCGAGGCACGGTTGGCTTACGACGATCTGCGGTCGTGGATTTCGGCTCTGGAGCGCGCAGGAGAGCTAAAGCGCATTGGAACCGAAGCCGACCCGATTTTGGAAATAACGGAGATCACGGATCGGGTATCCAAGGCGAAAATTCCCCCTCCACCCCGCCAAAATCGGGGCAGGCAAGAACCGGGCACCTACATTCCCGGTCCGGCTTTACTGTTTCAAAACGTTAAGGGTTATGCCCGGGCGCAGCTGCTGATCAACCAGTTCGGTTCAGCCAGACGCATGCGGATGGCCCTCGAGGTGGATTCGCTCGACGAAGTGGCGGAACGCATTCGCGGCTTTATCGATGTGAAATCTCCGCAGGGATTTCTCGACAAAGTGAAGATGCTGCCCATGCTTCGAGAGATGGGAAACTTCTTTCCCAAGACGGTCGCCTCGGGCCCGTGCAAGGAGGTTATCAAAACAGACAACTTCTCGCTGCTCGATTTTCCGGTGCTGCAGTGCTGGCCAAAAGACGCCGGGCGGTTCATCACCCTTCCCTGCGTGGTTACCCGCGATCCTAATACCGGTAAGAGGAACGTTGGTATGTACCGCATGCAGGTATATGACGAGAAAACCGCAGGCATGCACTGGCAGCGGCAGAAGATAGGAGCTGAACACTATAGAGAGTCGCTTCGGGCAGCGGCCGCTGCCGGCGACACTGGCAGGTCGCGAGCGGTGGAGATCATGGCACGCACCTCGGGAGGGTCGCAATTGCCCGAAGGCGGTTTGCCGGGCGGCCGGATGGATGCGGCGGTCGCCATTGGCACGGATCCGGCCATTACTTTTTCGGCCATTTTGCCCGCGCCGCCCGACGTCGAGGAATACCTGATTGCGAGTTTTCTGCGGCAGAAGCCGGTGGAATTGGTCAAATGCGAGACGGTGGATTTGGAAGTCCCGGCGACCGCGGAGATCGTTCTAGAAGGCTACGTGAATCTGGATGAGCTTCGCACGGAAGGTCCTTTTGGCGATCACACCGGCTTCTATTCCTTGGAAGACCAATACCCCGTGTTTCACGTCACCTGTGTCACTCATCGCAGGGATCCGATTTACGCGACTACGATCGTAGGCAAGCCTCCAATGGAAGATGGTTGGATGGGCAAAGCGGTAGAACGCATTTTCCTGCCGTTGATGAAGCTGACCATCCCGGAGCTGGTGGATATCAATCTTCCGCTGGAGGGCGTGTTCCACAACTTGATGATCGTATCCATTAAGAAGTCGTACCCAGGTCAGGCACGGAAAGTCATGAATGCGATCTGGTCGCTCGGTCAAGCCATGTTCACCAAGTGCATCCTCGTCGTGGACGAGGATGTAAATGTGCAGGACGTCGGCGAGGTCACCCTGAAGGTGCTCAACCATATCGACCCGGAGAGGGATATCCAGTTTACTCTGGGCCCGCTTGACTCGCTGGATCACGCGTCGCGATTGCCCGATTTCGGGTCGAAGATGGGAATCGACGCAACCCGCAAATGGGCCAGCGAAGGGTTTTCTCGCCCATGGCCCGATGAGATCATCATGGACAAGAAAACGCGGGAGCTGGTCGATAGAAAATGGAGGTCCCTGGCGAAGGAAATCGGCATCGAATGACTGTTTGTAGCAGATTTGTCGCTTTGTCATGGCAGTGGTGAGAAAGCTATAGCCTGGGTTTCTCTTGGCCAAAGCCCGGAAGTTCGATTGCTAGCATGCCGTAAAACGGAGAGCCCCGTCAGGTGAGACAGAACTTATGATCGAAGCCACCGTGCAATGGACCGACAACGACCGCTTCGTTGGCGTCTCCAGCAGCCGCCACTCCGTGGTCCTCGATACTGCCCAGGAGAAGACCGCCAATAACCCCATGG
>JBPYDQ010001216.1:0-14339 GCA_051986135.1 Terriglobales bacterium
TGTCGATTCCGAAGGCGCACATATCAGCGTCAGTGGTAGCTAGTCGCCAACCATAGGCCTGGCTCGGACGGTGGAACTTATCGTGGAACAAGTTCGTACTCGGACCAGCGATGAACCTATTTCCATAATGCCTGTGTTCAAGAAGTCGGGTGGAATTGGCGCCGTTCCACCTCGCAAAGCCACGTCCCACGAGACGATTTCTGGAGAATCAGCGGTTTTCCCTTGCCCGGTTGGCACGTCTATGGGGCATTCTAGAGATGAAGGCCGAGTAGCGCGCGTGATCGAGCATGACCAAATCGGTTGGGTCGAATCCACAATTCGGCCCAATGTTGATGTCACGCGAAAGCACTTTGTGGTGGTTCCACAGCTACTGTTTATTCTGCCCGAAAGCGCGATCCTAGCAGTTTGATGTGTTCTGACTGAGTCATCATCCCATCGAGACATTCCTCGAACGCATCGATGTCGCCGCCCATCTCACGCATTGCACCCGTGTGAGCAAGCCGACCTCTGGCGAATATACTGATCTCACTCGACAGGCTGCGGAGTTCTTGCGCATCATGGCTACTCAGAAACATCGTGACGCTTTCGACCAGCCTTTCAGACGGACCGCATTATTGCGAAGCAATAAGGAGGCAAAATTTAACTTGAGAGCCTTGCCTGGCCTGCATTCATTGCGATCGATTCAAAGGACCAAACGTTGCGAGGCTCTATACTGACACAAGAGAGATTGGTCGTTTCTGCAATCCCTGACCCGACAGATGGGCTGAGCATTTTGTGCGGGATGGGCCCTGAGTTGAAGGCGCTAACGCAGATTGACCCTGTAACTATAGCAGTTTTGGCGATTAATGATCCCGAGTTCGTTGACGTCAGGAGAGCATCGCAAGACGAGGAGCTTCTGGATCTAGCAACGACGCATCCCTACGTTTCATGTTCTTCGAGATGGGCGTGGCTTCGATTAACATTTCGGCTGCTAATTGTTTCGGGCGAAAGGCTGTCGAACGTGTGGCTGTCATAGATGACACCGCAGGCCACCTTATACCTTCAGCCGAACGGTATTCACGATCAGAGTTCAGCCCGCCTGATGCCGCTTAAAGCAAGTCCCACACCCGGATCACCACTGTGTGGTGGCACATTAAATCTGAAATTTTCTTCCGCCCCACTGCGCATCAGCGTCGACGTCACTCGCCAACCTTTGGTAAGCTGTCGCTTCCACTCATTGTCCTCTGGGCAGGTGGACTTCTCGAAAGGCGATTTTCTCGCTGCCAGGCAGGTAATATTCGAATGGCGTCCGACTCGCTCAGCACCCAAGCATCGGCACCCGCCGTAGCCGTCTCGCAGCCCGTTTCCTCTCCGCTCACAAGCGCCGCAATTTTTCTTGTCGTCACCATCAATTCCGGTGACGAAAATCGCGTCCCGGTTCTTTCCCTCTCGGCCGATCTCTCCGCGCTTCAGCGGGCCGTCGGTTTTCGCGCCCTCGAAGGCGCTCTCTCCTGCATCATGGGCTTCGGTTCGGATGCTTGGAACCGCCTTTTCGGATCGCCGCGTCCGGCCGAACTTCATCCCTTCCATGAAGTTCGCTCCGGCTCTCGCCACGCTGTCTCCACACCCGGCGACTTAATCTTTCACATCCGCGGCAAGCGTATGGATCTCTGTTTCGAGCTCGCCGCGCAAATCGTGGCTCGCCTTGAAGGCGCCGTCACCACGGTCGATGAAGTCCACGGCTTCCGCTACTTCGACGAACGCGATCTCCTCGGCTTCGTGGATGGCACCGAAAATCCCACAGGCACGGCGGCCGCCGACGCCGTTTTCATTGGTGACGAAGATCCCGCTTTCGCCGGCGGAAGCTACGTCATCGTCCAAAAGTACCTCCATAATCTGGACGCTTGGAACAAGCTCCCCACCGAAGCCCAGGAAAAAATCATCGGTCGCACAAAACTCTCCGATATCGAACTCGACGGCTCCGTCAAGCCCACCTCTGCCCACAACGCCCTTACGACCATCGAAGAAAACGGGAAGGAAATCAAAATCCTCCGCGACAACATGGCCTTTGGCCGTCCCGGCCACGGCGAGTTCGGCACGTATTTTATCGGGTACAGCCGCTCTCCCCGCACCATCGAACAAATGCTGGAAAACATGTTTATCGGCCGCCCGCCCGGTAATTACGATCGTATCCTCGACTTCAGCACCGCCGTCACGGGAAACCTGTTCTTTGTCCCAACCGCCACGTTCCTTGATAGTGTCTCCTCCGACCAACTCGCGCCAGCTGCAGCTTCGGGCGCACAGAACCTCGCGAAGGCCTCGACGCCGGTTCAAACCTCGGCCTCCCCAGCGCCATCCAAGGGAGGTTCACTCGGCATAGGTTCCCTGAAAGGAGAGAATTCCTATGAATAACCTGCATCGCGAGCTGGCTCCGATTTCCGATGCCGCGTGGGCTCAAATCGAAGAAGAAACTTCGCGCACGATCAAGCGCTATCTCGCCGGTCGCCGTGTTGTGGACGTTCACGGCGCGGCGGGCGCTGCTCTCTCGGCGGTGGGCACAGGCCACCTGCGCACGATAGCCGCGTCCGCTGACGGCATGATAGCCCAACAGCGCGAAGCGAAAGCCCTCGTCGAGCTGCGCGTTCCCTTCGAGCTCGACCGCCAGATGATTGACGACGTCGAACGCGGGGCCAACGATTCCGACTGGCAGCCGGCAAAAGACGCCGCGCGGAAGCTCGCCTTCGCCGAAGATCGCGCCATTTTCGAAGGTTATGCTGCCGCCGGGATCGTCGGGGTCCGTCAAGCCACCAGCAATCCACGAAAACCTCTCCCCGCTGACGTGCGCAAGTACCCACAAGCTTTTGCTCAGTCCTTAAGCCAGTTGCGCTTGGTCGGTGTCAACGGCCCCTATTCCATTCTGCTCAGCGCCGACGCTTATACCGAGCTCGCTGAAACCAGCGATTACGGCTATCCCGTCCTGGAACATGTGAAGCGTTTGGTCGAAGGCAAAATCATCTGGGCGCCCGCCATTGACGGGGCCTTCGTTGTCACGACCCGCGGCGGCGATCTCGATCTTCACATCGGCCAGGACGCCTCCATCGGCTACTTGAGTCACACCGAGACGCACGTTCGCCTTTATTTGCAGGAAACGTTTACCTTTCTCTACGTCACCTCTGAATCCGCCGTCGCCCTCGCCGCGCCCCCCAAGCCCCACGCATCTTGACGCGCGATCTCTGATTGGCGAGATATTCCAATTCGTCATGGCAGGCAAGTTGGCTCTCCCTTCTCGGTGACCTCGCCTGATTCCGCTATCTCAAGAGCCGAACACTGGAAGTCAGGTCGCACGCGAAGCCTTCGGCGGTTAGATGATCGTCGCCGGGTTGGATCCCAATTGTAGGCGACCAGGTTCTCTGGTCTTCACAAGATCTCTTATCGGTTCCGCCGGAGCAATTTGTCCAGGCTGAACGGGATATTTGCACACCTGGCCAAGAGCAGCGCTCCTCCCGTGGCAGAGAAACCGGTAAATTGAAGGGACTTTGACCGCCAAGGCTATCGTCATCGCCAGAGCAAAAATAGCTGGAAAAACTCCACTAAGGAGAGCAGTGATGCGAGTTTCCTAAACCGATAACAAGAAGAATACCGAACAGAGTCTCCACAACTATGCTGCTCCTGCCCGCGCATTCAGAGATTGCCGTGCATTCGCAGCGCAATGATCGCGTGGCAACTGGCTTTCAGGAATTGCCAAACATCAGCGTAGGCACGATCATGGTTACGGCCATGATAGTCATCACAATCATGATCATGGTTATGGTCTCGACTATCACTACCAGGGGTAGAGGAGGTGATGGGAGGGAGGGAGATTGACGAAAACCTTTACCCGGTCTCATCAGGCACGCCGGTTTCGAGCGTGCAACAAGCCGCCCGGCGGGTATTGTATTCTAAGTTGATTGTCGGCGCGCAGACACGGCTGCGGAACTGGCTTTTACTGAATCCTGTAAAGGTCAGAAACCATCCGAAATGTGAGGGACCATGGAAAAATCCGGCGGTGAAAAAGTGTTGGTTGTCGAGTCCGACGTTGTATTGAGGAGAAGCATCGTCACGGTGCTGAGCAACGCTGGATATGAGGTTTCGACCGAATACCGCGAAGGAATGAAATCCGTCCTCGCCTTGGGTCCTGATGCAATTATATTGGGCGCAGATCCTCCCCAGTTGGATTGCTGCAATCTCCTATCCGAAATTAAGGGTTCCGAGCGGACCAAAAACATACGCGTGGTGATGCTCTCTCCGGGAGGACCCGCCGAGCGCACGCGGGGTCTAGATCTTGGTGCCGACGACGTGCTGTCATTGCCCTTCGATCCTCAAGAATTGTTATCACGGGTGCGCTCGCAAGTAAGGAACAAACACGTAATTGAGGAGTTTCGGCAAGAGGCACGTACGATCGAGCAGGATCGAAATGTGGCCGAGCAGGTGGTAAACGCGGTCACGGAGGAACGGCGGACACTACGAGTTGGCGCGGTGCTCGCCCTGGCCGTACTACTGATTGGCGCCGCGGCTTTTCTGATCTTGTATCACCGCACTCAGCAACAGAACACCCGCGTTTATGCAGCCATCACGCGATTGCAGTCCGGGATACTGACGCAGGAGAAGTTGACGGACCGCTCGCGCCGAGCTCTGGAAGATGTGCAACGCAACCCCTCGTCGCGAAGTGATTCCGAGAAGCTTCAACTTCAGAAGCAGAGCCAAAACCTGAGATCGCAGATTGCAAGCGGCAAGACCGAAAACATCTCTGCCCTGCAAAATCAGTTGAGCGTGGTACAAGAGCGCCTGCGGCGGCTTGAGACCGAAGGTACGGTCGCGCAGACGATTATCCAATTCTACGAGCCCAGCGTCTGCCTCATTCATGTGGTGGTTGGCTTCCGCGATCGCAATACGGGACTGAAATTGCACTACGTCGGCTTAACAAGCACAGGCGAGCCTGTGACAGACGAGCACAACAATCCGCTCCTCGGCGTCACCGGTGCTGGTCCGGAAGTACACATGGATGTTTTTGGAACGGGATTTCTCGTCTCCGATAAAGGGCAAATCCTCACCAATCATCACGTAGCTGAACCTTGGTGGGAGAACGATGATTTAAAGGAGATGACGGATCAAGGTGTTGAACCGATGGCTGTCGAGATGACCGCATATTTCCCCGGCATCAGCCATGGCATCTCGGTGACTGCAGAAAAAATTTCACCAGACGCGGATGTAGCTCTCCTGGAGGGCAGTATTTCAGAGCCGAGAATCAAACAGATCGCCTTTGCCGATGCTCATCACTCGGCTGTTAGCGGCGGTCCGGTCGTGCTCCTTGGCTATCCCACGGGTCTCGATGCAATCCTTGCTCGCACCGGCGAGGAGACACTACGATCGATCGCGACCACAACCAAGGGTGATCCGAAAGAGGTGATGGAAGAACTCGCTCGCCGGCACTTGATCCGCCCGGTTGTTACACAGGGCCATGTCGGTGACGTTCTACCCGACAAAATCATCTACGACGCCCAAACAACCTCTGGCGGCTCTGGCGGTCCTCTCTTCAACAGTGAGGGCAAAGTCATCGGAATCAACTTTGCCATGGTGCGCGACTTCGGAGGGTCGAATTTTGCCATCCCGATAGCCTACGGGAAGGCTCTCCTGAAGCAATAGCAGCTGTTGCTTACTACAAGAGGCAGTGTAGCGAGAGATGCCTCGCCCGCCCCTTCCCCAAAACCTTGCGTGAATTTCAATCGAAGTTTGCCACCGAAGAGGCTTGCCAGCGATGCTTGGCGGCTTGCCGCTGGCTGTATGGTTTCGTGTGCCCGGGCGGTAGGAACCGTCGTGCCTCCAAATTGGGGAAGCTTAGGTGCTGGCAGTGCACCGGTTGCCGACTCCAAGTTTCGCTGACAGCCCGGACAAGCCCCACAATGCGCACACACCACTGAAGGTTGGTTCTGGGCAGCTTACCTGATGACTACGGATAAGCAGGAGTAATTTGGCACGTGAGCCGCTGCGGGCAGAAGTAGAAGTCGACGAGACCTGGGGAGGCGGGACCCAGGCGGATTTGCAGCGGAGTCGGCAACTGAAAGGGCGAAAGGTGGCAGCAATCCTGGTCGCCATGGAAAACGCAGGCGCACCACAGGACGCGCTCGTAGGCTGCGTCATCCCGGAATGCAAAAGCGCGACGCTGATCGCCTTCCCCAAGCAAAACGTGCAGTCAGGCCCATCATAAGCCTGAATTGACTAACGGCGGCACAAGAACCGAGCGTGAGCTACTGTGAAGGATCGAGCCACCTCAGTAATCAAATCCGGGTCAGCTTTACAAATCGATGACGACGTCTCTAGCCGGTTGTGAGCAGCAAACGAGGAGGTTGCCGTCCGCGGGCTTGTCGAGTGGCTCTGGACCGTAGACGACGGCGCCCGCAACCAATCCGCTCTCACAGGTGTGACAAACGCCCGTCCGACACGACCAGCGCACCGGCACGTCGCAGGCCTCGGCGAGCTCCAAAATGCTCTGGTAGGCCGACGCGTTCCAGTGTGCTGCGATGCCACTGCGCGCGAACGAAACTAACGGGCCGGTGTTCGCGTCGTCCTTGGGACGATGCGGAGCTCGTGTGGTCGCGCCGACGACACCCGGAGTAATCGACTCGCTGCCGTTGAAGATTTCGACGTGAATCCGCTCCGCCGCCACGCCCAAGGTTGCGAGAGCCTCTTTCATGTCTGCCATGAAGCGAGTCGGGCCGCAGAGATAGACATCGGCTTCTCGCGGGACGCCGACTTCGTCGAAAACCGACCGCGACAGGTGACCCGTAGCGTCCATATCTTCACCCATCTTGTCGCGGGAGCCGGGCCTGCTGTAACAAACATAGCTGCGGCCGTGCGTGAGCGCGAGCATGAGGCGGCTGACTTCGGCGGCGAATGGATGATGCTGTCGATCGCGAGCCGCGTGCAGCCACAAGACCTGCCGTGTCGAGCGGTCCGCCGCCAGCGCGTACAGCATCGCCAGAACAGGCGTCGCCCCGATTCCTGCACTGAGCAACACCACCGGCCGCTCTCCGGCCTGCAGAGTGAAGCTTCCGCGCGGAGAGCTGACGTCGACAGCATCGCCGACCCGAACATGCTCCGCAAGATAGGTTCCTGCCGCCCCATTCGGCTCGATCTTCACGCTGATTCGATAGCGCTCCGTCGAGAGCGGCCCCGAGAGCGAGTAGCTGCGAAACAAAGGGGGAGCGCCGGGGGTCCGCTGAACACGCAGGACCACATACTGGCCTGGCAGTGCCGTTGGCAACGGCTGGCGGTCGGGGCTCTGCATCGTCAGCGAAAGGACGTCCTCGGACTCGTAGTTGATCGCCGTTACCGCGAGGGGTCGAAAACCGGGTGCAACCGGATGCGCAGCCGCTGCCGGCGCGAGCCCCGCGTTCCCAGTCCCCGCGGCAGTCGTTTGGCTCTGCAGCAACTCCTCAAACGACCCGCGCCACCCGGGCGAAAGCGCTTTGATCCGCAATGCGCGCTCGAGTCGATCGCGGGCATGATTGGGCGAGTAGAGGAGGGCGTTGATCTCTGCGATGGTCATTCGCTCCTCCGCCTCTCCCACCTTCACAATTTCGTCGCCAGCGCCGACTTCGCCTTCCTTGAGGACGCGGAGGTAGAACCCCGGCCGTCCGCTGGATGTCAGCAATGCCGGCATCCGGGGCTCGTTCATCCGAATGCCGACGCGATAGCAGGTAACGCGAGGTTGAGTGACCTCGAACAGTGCGCTGCCGATCCGATAACGGTCGCCGACGCACACGGCATTATCAGGCAATCCTTCGATCGTGAAGTTCTCGCCGAATTGTCCATGGACAAAGTCGTTCCGCTTCAGCTGCTCCTGCCAATAGCGATAGGATTCGATCTGATAGACGTAGACGGCTCGCTGCTCGCCGCCGTGGCCGGCCAGATCGCCCTGCCCGTCTCCATCGAGGTTCAACCGGCGGACTCGACAGCGGCCGCCCACTGGATCCTTCCAGATCCCGGTATGTACAGTGCGACCTTTCCACCGGATGTCACGCGGAAGTCCGACGTTCACCGATAGTAGTTGAGCCATCTCGGGTCTCCTTCCGAATGGGCGCCGACGCCTTACTTCGACCATCGCCTACTCAGTCGAAATCAAGCGTGCTGGTCTCAGTGGGCAACTGGAGAAACGAATCTCCATTCCATCCGTTCAAATCGTTGGTGCCGCCGTCGATCGTAAATTTCCAGGGTCGAGCGACACTCTAGTTTCGGTCCTGCCGACAGGACGAGGAGGTCAGTGGTCAGGTACTGTCCTGGCGATAACTCTATCTCTGAAGCGCTGCGTCGAGGAAAAACGTCGAGAAATGATACTCATCCGCCGCCCACCTACTGATTGCAGCCTGCCGAGCAAACCAAAACGTAGCCTAGCACTGCCGTCTTGAGATGGCATTCTGTCAGCTTTGACAGGCAGCAGTCACATTTACGCATGCATAAGATGTACGGATCAGCGATTCGAATTGAGCACCTTAAACAGTTCAGGCTTCACTTTTCTTCCGGTCTGCCCCGGCGTCAAGAAAGTAGAACCTGTTATTGCATTTTGCGTGCTTTGGAGAGGTTAATTTCAGCGCACGTGGGTAGTTCTATGTCGCGATTGCTGCAGCTCGGAATCCAATGGTCGCAGCCAAATCGAGTCGACGTATTCTTTTGGACCTTTTCGGCAAGAAGTCATATGAACCGCAAGCTCGAATTCGCGAAGAGCGGATACCGGAACCAATGCATGGCGCCATCGATAGTTTCCATTCCTGACACAAGCTGTGGATAGGGGCACAAAGCTGTCGATCAGTTCACAACTCTTCCGGTACGGAGCCAGCGTTCGAGTCGATCGGCATAAGTGCGGCTTGAGCGGTGTTGCGAGCCATTACGAAGTTTCACAATGTACTCTCGATTCTCAATGCTCCGGAGTTCGAGAATCTCACCCAATCTCACTATTCTGGAACGGTGAATGCGAGCGAACTTGGCTGGATCAAGTTTCTGTTCCAAGGTGGTCATGGTTTCACGTAAAAGGTGTGTCGCATTCGCTGTATGTAACTCGGAGTAGTCTCCAGCGGCTGCAATCCAGTCCAGATCTTCCGCAGACACAATCTGGATTCGCGATCCGACGCGTATGACGAAGCGAGAAGCGTAACAGCCGCTGTTCTGGTCAAGCGACTGCAACATGCGTCCAACCAAATCGGCTTTGTGAGTAGTATCGAGCTGTTCCCGAGCACGATTCACAGCCACCGAAAAGCGCTCATCATCTAATGGCTTCAGCAGATAGTCGAGAGCGTGCACCTCGAAAGCTCGCAGGGCGTGTTCCTCGTGCGCGGTGAGAAAGATAATGGCGGGCAAGCGTTCAGTTTGCAGAGCCCGAATCACATCGAAGCCGTCGATCTCTGGCATTTGCACATCAAGGAATACGAGATCGGGCTCTAAACTGAGGATACTCTCGACGGCTGATGCACCATCCGCACATTCGCCGACGATCTCCACGTCGGAGAATGTGCGAAGCCGCGCACTGACTCCTCGGCGGGCCAAAGGCTCATCATCAACGATCAACACGCGCACGTTTTCACTCCTGTACTCTCCTGGTATGTCCTGAATGGGAGTTCAACGATGACTTGGCAACCCCCGGTCGCAGGCCATTCAAGTTCCAACTTGTGATCCAAGCCGTAAAGAGTCTTGAGGCGGTTTGCCGTGTTCGTTAGACCGATACCTAGGGTCTGTGGGCACGTAGTGGTACAGGCGCAGTTCTGTCGGCGACCAGAATTGATCACAGAAATGCGCACGCGCGAATTGTGCATCTCACTTTGAAGTTCGATCCTGCCGCCTTCTACCAGGGGCGCGATCCCGTGTCGTACCGCATTTTCAACCAACGGCTGGAGTAGCAGACTCGGGACGAGCGCATCCAAGGTTCCGGGGGCGATGGCTAAGTCCACTCGAAGCCTGTCTCCCAACCGGGTTTGCTCGATGGCAAGGTATCGCTTTGCGAGGGCCAACTCTTGAGAAAGAGGAAGTTCAGGAACGGCCTGGCCATCCAACGCGGCACGGAGAAACTCAGCGATTTCTGTCAGCGTCCTGGTAGCTGCTGGCCCATTGCCTTCTGCGACCAGGGTCGACACGCCGTTCATCGAGTTGAATAAGAAATGCGGATTGAGCTGATAACGAAGAGCACGCAGTTGGGCTTCATGTGCTTCTGCTTCGGCACGTAGCCGTCGTTCCCGCTCCCGCTCATGCTGTAGCGACCGCTTAATGCTGAAATAAAGATTGCACCACAGAAACAGGAGAACAGATATCTTGACACAAGCTTCCAACAGGTCGACCAGTTCGAGCTTGGCTACAAGGAATCGAGCGATGACAGCTGCGACCGAGATTCCCACGGCAAAAGACCACGCAGCAGCGTGAGCCTCCAGTGCAAGCCAGGAAAGAGGCCGCCGCACCAGCCATCGACAAAGGGGACGTAACGCAAGACTCGCAAGCAAGCCGCAAAAGGACATCAGCCCTTGGTCAAAGAGAAGACCTTTTACTCCTTGGTACCCCAGCTCTCCCGGCTGCCGGATATAGGGAAAAACAACCAAAATGGATAGAAGATAAAAACAGCCCCATCCGACGATCTGGAACCACCAGAACGAATGAGTTCGCAACTCGCCCCGCTTTAACACCGCGAACATTCTAGCTCGACGACGCAACCAGTCCTCTTCGGCCTGCCGCGCAAGAGCTTCGGTTCATCGCAAAGTCGGTCCGGTTCGCGGAATGGTCTCAGGAAAACAGTGGGAACTTCGGTAAATTGCCAATCCGAGGAAAACGACAGTCGGACATCGTCCTGATCCCATGAGAACGGATCTTTTCGTGCCATTCGTGGCTCTTCGATTCGTGGACAAGCTGTGTTTGCGTGAGATGTTGGCTTCTCTAGGCCTTGATCGGCTGAAACGGCGGGGTCTCTCTCGGGTCCTGCCCGTCTACTTCGGGCTTTTCGCGCTGATATCGTCACCCTATGTAAAGTTTGTGGCTCCGGCGATTGAAAGTTGGACAAGATCTGTCCCTCTTTTCCGAATCCCGGATTACAGCATTTTTCAGGACACTCCGCAAGCCACGTACAGCTTCCCGCCGGTTGCACTTGTGTTTCTCGGCATCGGCAACTTTCTGGGTGAGGAGCGGTACTTTCGTTGGTTATCCGATGAAGAAATCTGCCTTTCTGGGGAAGATGGACTCGATTGTGAGCTCAACCTACTCTTTGCTCTTTATCATCGGTGGCAGGTCCAACAAACCTGGTCAATGATCGGCTTGGCACTGGTCTTTGGGTTGTTGATGGCTCTGGGCAAGGAAATTTATGTTCTGATGGCGTTTCATTTCGTGGTCAACATGTGGATGGCATTCGGAGCCGGCTAGGGCGATCCGAAGACGTGCACCCTCGCCAGTCGTTGTCAAATACCACAAGAGAAGAGGATTTGTGGAAACTGAACTTCGTAGATCGGCACAAAATTGCAAAATCCCATTTGGACTCTTGCAGTTGATTGTCGCGCTTCTTTTGTCCTCCACATCCTGCATACGGGATCGAGGCGCTTATGTTCGTGTGAACCAACTAGGTTATGAGCTGGGTTCCCCCATGCTTGCTTATTTCATGGCTACGAGTTCGCAGCCGCACGCGAAGTTCACTGTCAGGAATTCAGACGGCGAGACCTGGTATTCTGCGACGGTCGGTCCTAAGCTCGGCACGTGGGGCGATTACCTAGTGTACAGCCTCGACTTTGCTCTGCCGGCTTCCGGCACTTATACCATCACCGTGACCGGAGCGATACAGCTGGTCACGTCCCCTGCTTTCCGAGTTGACCGTCCGGCGAAGCTCTATTCCGCCGCGCTCGCCAATACTCTTTCTTTCTATCAGAACCAGCGTGACGGCGCCGACTACATCCCTTCCCCTCTCCGCACCGCACCCGCACATCTAAACGATCAGCGGGCAAAGGTGTACAAAACTCCCGAGTTTGGAGGCCGTGAAGGAAGCCGTATCAAAGGCGATCTCGTACCGACCGGTACGGTCATCGACGCTTCGGGCGGCTGGTGGGACGCAGGCGATTACCTGAAATTCGTTGAGACTCACAGCACTGCTTTAGCGCTCATGCTCATCGGTGTGCGTGATTTCCCAAATCAAGTGGGGGCGAGCTCACCTACTTCAAACTACACTAACGAAGCGAAATTTGGCCTCGACTGGCTAAACAAAATGTGGGACGACACTTCCAGGACTCTTTACTATCAGGTCGGAATCGGAAGCTGGAACTGGCACTACGAAAACGACCACAGCGTTTGGAGACTAGCGCAAGAGGACGACACCTACCACGGCACAGATCCTGGCTATCGGTACATCCGCAATCGTCCGGTATTCATCGCCGCTCCTGCCGGAGCAAAAATCAGTCCTAACCTGGCGGGTCGCTTGGCAGGCGACTTTGCTTTGTGTTCGATGGTATATCGCCCAGGCGACAAAGCCTATGCGAACCAGTGCTTGCTGGCTGCGGAGCACATTTTCGACCTGGCCGCTACCGCTCCCACTGGCGACTTGCTTACGGCTGCTCCCCATGACTTCTACCCGGAGGCAGATTGGCGCGACGATTTGGAGTTCGGCGCGACGGAGCTCTATTTTGCGACTCGCCAAGGTGATCTGCCGAGCGGGCTGCCTCACGTCGATCCAAGTTTCTATCTGCAAGCAGCTGCCCAATGGGCCGATGCCTACATTCACAGCAAAGAGAACAGTCTCGACTGGAGCTATGTGGACCATCTCGCACAATTCGAGCTCTGGCGGGCAATTGGATCCGCTGGCAATATGAAAAGTCTAGCGGTTTCTCAAGCGGATCTGGTCAACGATTTGCGCGCGAAATTGGAGAGTGCGGCCGCGCAAGCAGACATGGACCCCTTCGGGTTTAATTATTCAGTGGGTCGTGGAGAATACACTTTCCAAGCCGCGAGGTTCTCGACGATGGCGAGCGAATACGACTTCATGACGAGATCAACTACCTTCGCAAAGTATTCAACACAATGGCTTGCCAACATCTTGGGAGCGAATGCCTGGGGCTCCGCGTTCATCGTGGGTGACGGAAGTACATTCCCTCATTGTCTGCATCACCAGATTGCGAACCTTGTGGGTTCACATGATGGTCGGCCGCCAATCGTGGCTGGTGCAATGGTCGGTGGTCCAAATAGAGACCTCGAATCAGGAGCACCAGGTGGCGTGTTGCCCTGTCCATCTCATGAACCGGATGTGTTCTCCAATTTCGATGGGAGTGTAGTACGTTACCGGGATAGTACAAAGTTCTATTCCACGATTGAGCCAGCGATCGACTACACTTCGTCCTCGCTTTTGATGTTTGCATGGAGGGCTGCGGGCAGACCATCGGATGCCATGCTAGCGATTTCCGGCGAACAGCATTGATACAGAGTAGAACGCTAGTAACTCCAACCAAGCCTGTCGTACTCAATTGCACTGCCGCCTACAGATACATCACGGAGGTAGACGAGTACCGGCATTCAGGCTGAGCCTCGCCACAAGGAGGCTGACATATTCAGCACTCTTGACCGTTGTCCACCGACGATTTCTCGTTGCGAAATTGGTACGCTGCATGCAAGCAAGGCGTGGTTACTTTGAGCATCTTTGCCCGCGACCACGGACCATGAATGCTAGACTTGATACGTGCAATCAGAAAGCGGAATCGGCCACACTAAACATTAGGATTAAGGATGAATTGCGCGCACTCTTGGTTCCCGATGCAGACAAGGCCAGGAAGGTCTATGACCCGCTAGGTGACCAGACACAAGACGAACTTGAACCGCAGGTTTTTGGCGATCAAATGCTCAGGAGGCCAGCCCGAAACTTGGCGAACCTGGTGTCGTTGCAGCGGACAACCAGTCTACTTCCACCGCTTCGCATTCGTCGACGAAGTGACGCGTGGGAAACTCGGGAAACTGATGGATATGCAACACCCGTTTGAGATTCCGTTCACCGGCAGTACCCTGCTGTGCCGGCGGAAAAGGTGACTCCGATGGATGAGATCATCGCCGGCCTGGCGATTGGCTACTGGACCCAGTTCGGCAAAACGAATAACCCTAACGGAGATCGCCCCACCGGGCTCCGGTATGAATGGGCCGTAGAGCGCATCCTCCACAGGTTCAGGGCTCAGTGTTGCGACGGATCCGCTGAAAGCCAGGACCAACGTGTGGCAAGTGGTCGGAGTGCCAGTCAGTGAGCACCGGCGCGGAGGCCTAAACCCCACATGGAAGCACACCGCCCATGGTGACTGTCACCCGGAACATTATTGTCGTCACAATAACGGTAC
>JBPYDQ010001217.1:0-6763 GCA_051986135.1 Terriglobales bacterium
CAGCGGCGCGCCGATCGGCAAAAAGAACGAACGCAAGGCGTGCGCATCGATTGCGTTGGCCGTCGATGCGGATAGCGGAGTCGTCTACGCGCCGGAGATCACCGACGCGAGCGTCGCACGCGCCGACATACTGGCGAGCGTGTTCGTCAAAGCGGTGCAATCAAGCCGCACACTTCCGCAAGAGATCCGTGTCCGCAGCCAGGAACTGAGGGACAGCCTCGTTCCGCTTATGCAGTCCTTCGGTATCAAGGTGCACGTCGCCAAACAGCTTCGGGCCATCGACATGGCGCGAGCGCATCTACTCAACTTCCTTGAAGGCCGACAATAGCCGTGGACTGAGTTGGAGTGTTGCGATTTGAATGGGAGCCTTGCGCGATTCGAATCTCTGCCCTGGACATGAGCAGTCCTATGCCCGTTTTAAGGGATCTATCGTGCCGCGACTTTCGCCTCTCACTCCGCCAGCTTCGGAAAGCGCCCGGCTTTTCGCTGGCTATCGTCGTTACCCTCGCGTTGGAGGCGGCTCCGGGGTCGGTTTCGTAGGGTCAGGTGACGGCATCAGGCAAGGTGAGAATCATTCGCTGCTTCGCAGCGGCTGAAGAATGACACGTCACCCCGGCACGGGTGCTGCACGCTAACGGGGCGGTTAGCATTATCACCTACCGCGAACGGCGGTAAGCGGCATTGGGAACCTGCTAAATCATGCGCTTTGCACTAGAGCTCCAGTCTGGGGAGAGTAGCGCTCAATCGTCATAGGGAGGCTGGCTATTCTTCATGAGCGCCGGAATGCTCAACTTGGGCCTTTAGAAATATCTCCACTCGACCGGTTGTCCACACGGAGGCTCCAGTTCCAAAGAAATCCTGATCTTCGGTCCAGATCGGACACGCTAGAGCCAAAGCGACGGCCAGTACAGGCCAGTCATCGTCATCGCGCCCCGCCAACCGGGCCTTCGCCTCAGCCTCAAAAATTCCGTAGGATTCCTGCTCGACTGGTTCCACTTTGCTTTTCAAATACTGGAGCGCAGCAGCGAGATCGGTGTCAGACTTCCCTTTTTGCGGAGCAGGGCGGGCAGATATTCTTCGGCCTCGCCATAGGCGGTTTCCGGCGCGTAAAATCGGATTCCCCCCCTGCTGCGAGTACTGATCCAAGAGCTGGCCGACACGCTGCCCGAGGACGGCGCGAATCAGGATGTTGGCATCAAGCACAATCATCTCAACGGGCCGCAGCTTTTTTGCGCCGGCGCCACTCCTTGAAGTCGGCCGCAACTTCCTCTTCACTCATGCCGGCAAGAGCCGCAGCCAAACGATCGGCAGCCGCCTTGAGCTCTTCAAGATCCGCGGACTTTACGCCCTTGCGGGGCGTCGGAACATAGACACCCAGCGTTTCGCCCCGGCGCGTCACCGCCACGGGCGTGTCGGATTCGAGATAGCGCGCGATCTGTTCCCGGAATTCGCGAACTCCTACCTTAACTGCGGGCATATCCCCTCCCATGTGTACACTTAAGTGTACACATGGGAGGGAAAATTGCAAACTAGGGGACGGGACGCCCAGGTCACCAATCAGAGTTTAGTAACCTATTCTCGTGACAGTTTCTTGCTGCGCGATTTTGTGTGGCGAACACCGGTGCGCTTGATTTGCACTCAGACTGCGCTTAAAACATTGTCGCGAAAGTGGTGCAGAAAATCAGCTGAGCGCCAATGTCAAAAGCTGGGGACACATTGGGGACACAATAAGCTGTTTCTTGCTGTTCCTAGAACGCCATCCAGTGCGTCCGCGTCCCTGTGGTTTGTTAGAGTTACGTTTAGCTATCGCCCTTTCACGGCGGTAACACGAGTTCAAATCCCGTCGGGGACGCCAACAAAACAAGGCACTTACGCATTCCCCGCCGTTCTCAAAGGTACCTGTCGCGGTGACCACTAAGCGAATAACGTCACGATGCGCCGACCGCTTGTCGTCTGTCAGGGCTTGCGTGTACGTGTTCATGGTGATCAGAAAGCCGGCGTGACGCAGGAGTTCCATCCTGCTGACGCCGAGGGGAGACGCTCCGGCCACTTCCCGTTTTCAGGGCGGTGTCGTGCCTTCTTTCTTTTTTTCCACCAGCCCCCCCACCATGTGCGCAAAATTGGGCCATGCCAAGAATCCAAAGACAATAACTATGCTGGTAACCCGAACAATCCTGAAGAACTCAGTATCGCTACCCGGGAAGAGCGCCAGGCAAAAACCTGCGGCCACAACGGACCAGCGGATAATGTGCTCCTTTCGTGTAAGCTGATCGTCAACTTCGTAACGGCGTCTGAAGCCCCAAAACACAAACCAAACGGAGATAGCACTGCTGGCTAGCGCACTTGCGTATATCAAGTCTCCTTGTTCCAGCATGGTCCCTCCTCCCCCCGGGATTCTACCTCCCTATCGTGCACACGAACCCCGAAAAAGAGGTTACGCTGATGTCCCAAGCCCACTTAACTCTCGCGACAGGTTTCAGGATTTTCTCCGCAAACTTTTCGGCTCCGACCTGAGTTAACGTGTCCAGTGGAAGCCCAGCTTGTTGCTGAAGCCTGGATCTATTGGAAGGTCTGGCCGCCTAACTGTCGTTCGTATCGTGCCGGTAGTCTGCCAAGCACGACTTGGAGAATTCCAGCGTTCGTTCCCCCAGTCTTCCATGTTCATCGCTGCCCTCTTCCTACGGCCTTGGCCCTGGCTTGCGCAGTTCTCGCCCGGGCGGCGGCCCTGGACGCCTTGGTTGCAATCCGCTTGCGCTCGGACGCAGTGAGGCTTTTGGCCCCTGGCCGCCCGCGCTTGCGATCCTCTGCCTGTCGGCCTTGATGGCTAATCTGAACGTATCATCCCTCGCTTCTTACCCTCAATCGGCAACCGAAGTTTCCCAGCGCGTTGCGTTGTACGGCAGAGTCTCCGCTAAGGACTAAGGCCAGGAAGTTCAAAACCAGCTGCGCCAGTTGCGGGAATTTGCCGCTCACAGCGGCTGGACAGTTGTCGCCGAGTACATCGATCACGAATCCGGCAAGGTTTCCGACCGTGAGCAGTTTCAGGCGATGTTTGCCGCCGCATCCAAGCGCCAATTCGACGTACTGCTGTTCTGGTCGCTCGACCGGCTCAGCCGGGAAGGTGTTCTGCCAACGTTGCAACATCTTCAACGGCTGACAGCCTACGGCATCGGCTATCGCAGCCATACCGAGCAGTGCTTCGACTCCTGCGGAATCTTCCGGGACGCCGTGATCGCCATCATCGCCACCAGTCGCCAAGCAGGAGCGAATCAGAATCTCGGAGCGCATCCGGGCGGGCTTGACGACGGCGCGCAACAAAGGCAAGCGGCTGGGCCGTCCCAAGGTGTTCGTTTCCCGCGCCAGGATCGAATCCCTACGCCACGAAGGCCTATCCTGGCGAGAGATGCCGAGCAACTGGGCAGCAACACAGCCACGGTACGCCGAGCCTATGCCGCAGAGGCCCCAGCGCTTCCGTAAGCTTTGTTTTCCCTGAAGCCCGTGGCATCTCGCCAGCAGCACGGACGATTGCGGGCAGGGACCCGTGTAGTGTAACTCTATCGGTGAAGCCGCATCAGAACGAACCCAGCAACGATGTACAGCAAGCCGACAAGCATCAACACGTATCCCTTCGCCTGCCACCACCACGCTCCTGTGGCCTTGTGGGTATTGATTTGGGGAATGATGGCTGCCAGCCCAAGGATCAGATGGACACTACGGAAATGGCGAGTGCTTCAACGGTTGTTCGTGCCATTTTTACTCGCAAACCTCCTTCATTTTCTGAATACCCATAGGTAGCTAATCCATCCGCCCAGCGCCACAATCGCGATAATGCCAAGAATCAACCATGACGAATGCAGCAGCCAGTAGACGTCCACGGCTGTATTTGGGCCAAGCCCACGCGCCACCGTCAAGAAGCGGACAATCAAGAGCGCAATGATAGCGAAGATCATTGCGACTCCGACTGCCAGGAGCTTTGAGAGTTTCAACGCCATGTTGCTCTCCTCTCTTCTCAGGGATTATGCGTAAATTTTAAAGGGCGTGCTCTCGACGTTCCACTGGACCATGCTAATCCTGGTGAACAAAGCCACGGCGACTTCGGGACATCTAAATGGCGGCCCGGTTTTTTATTGGCCGACATTCCGTCCAGTTACTGTGACAAAAACCTATTCCGAAGCTAGCTTATAAGTGACTGATATTCCGTTGCGACTGGCAGGCGATTTTGGTATGTCACAAATACTTGTTTCTGTCACACCTTCGACAGCGCAATCCCGGACATAGTTACCAGCAATAGTCTTGACAGTGGCGGAAATCCGATATAAATAGTTGCTCTCTCGAACCCTAAAGGAGTTGCGATGCATATCGGGGAACCGCTACGAACCATCATCGTCGAACCGCTTGAACTGCCAGTGAACGACCCGACTGCCGAGCCCGTTCCCGAGCCGCAAGAGCCAGAGCCCACTCAGGAGCCGGCCACGGTATGAAAATTCCGGACTACGTTTCGCCAATTGTTGCCTACCGGGTGTGGCGATGGGACGGTTCGGGACTCGCTTCGCTGATGGGCGAAAACTGGCCTACAGGTCATGCTTTGACGGCCCAATGTAAGAGGGTGCGGGGCGTTTGTGTCGGCAGCTACAACAACTGCCACCAGGCTCCGCAAGAGTCATGTACTTGCGGCATCTACGCAGCAAGGAGCCTGGACCAGCTGCCTGAGATATACGCCGCATTCATTTGTGGAGAGGTATACCTCTGGGGAGTCGTCGTAGAGCATGAACTCGGATGGCGAGCACAATACGCATACCCCAAGAACTTGGTCGTGCCCTTTTGGATGATGCCCGTCGACGAAAAGGAAGCGCGGTACCACCTTGAGGCCTTAGTCGCCTATGGTGTGGACATCTTCATAGACGATGGCAAAGAGCAGCTTCCTCTGTGGAAGAAAGGCTCCGGCTACGAACCAGCCGGGCTGGACTACATGGGGAAAGTTGTCAGCGGGCAGGTTGAACCAGACGAATACCTGGAACGGGAGGGCAGGCACGAAGTGCAGTCTGCCTACGGGCGTTTCCTGAGAAGACACGCCGCCCTACAGTCTGAGATTCTCGCCCTTCGTCACCTTCACCAACTGGCCGTGCTCCACAAGAACGCGCCATCTCGGCCACGCCTGCAAGAAAGTAGAGGATTAATAACATCGCCAAGACGATGGACACCACCCGGTAGCGCTGGACCGCCACGGCTACCTCCACCACCGGCCGTCCCTGTTCATTCATCTTGGGACATTTCTCGGATTCTTCAGTGCACGCGCCACCGTTGGCCGGAGCAGTGGACTCTGGCAGCGGCTACTTAGAGTTGCGTCGACTTGCTCGGGCACTGAATTGAAGTGCTGGGCGCGTTTTTTGCGTGGACGAAGTGCAGAGTCCCCGGTGCCAGGTGCGGAAATCTTCGAAGCAGCGGCAAGTGCTTCGGTCATAGACCCTCTGCGCGCAACCTCTTGCGAAATAGACATTAAGACCCAATCGGCCGAATCTTCCGAAAGTTCCTCAATGATTTCCGTGGCGTTGGAGATGTTTCCTACGCGTGCTTCGGTCTCGGCAAGATCTCGCAATAGGGCTGTGTCTCCAGACCCAACTTTCCTCTCGTAAGCAATGGCATGCAGACGGGCCAGAGCAATCGATGTTTCGGGCGGCTCTCCGGTTTCGGCTTGGGCGCCGGCGTTGTGAACCTGGCTTCTCCCGTCCTGGTTTCGTCGGGCGTCCGGGTCTTGAAGCCCTCAGATCGAGATCGGATCAGGTAACGTACACGTGGTAGACACGCCAGCAAGAAATGTGCGGTACTCGTTGAGCCTAATGTTGTAAGTGTTTTCTGCCTGCTGACATTCCTGCTGGGTTAGGTTCCCGGTGCAGGCTTGATCCTTGTCCTGCCGAGCCATCCTCAGGAGCTCGATGTAATTCTGCGCTCCGGCAGTGGCGATGGTGCAATTCGTCTGGCAAAAAGGGCCAGCTTGGCCGGGCAGACACCCCTGCGCGCCAATGGGCGCACACTGAATGCCATTCCAGATTTGGCCACCGGGACAAGCCTGCGGGACGGTATCCGCTTTCGACGGCGCGGTTGCCTTTTTTGCAAGTGTCGCGGAGACGCATGAATTGTTTTTCCCGGGGGACTGACCAGGAGCACAGATAGGGCAGGGGCCGTCCTTGCAGAGTGTCGCGTGTTGAACTGGCGCGACTGGCTTCCTCGGACCAGGCTCCTTGCACGGGTCTTTCTCGCAGGGTTTGTTCCGCAGATCGAGGGCTGGCAGGCGTGAGTCTCGGTCCTTTGCCGTCGTGTTTTCTCCGTCGCTCGCGGCTGCATTGGTCCCGCCACTCGGTTCAGGGGTTTGTGCTCGCGGAGCTACAGGTTTGGCACCTGGTTGCACAGGTTGCGAAGGCACGTGCGACTCAATGGCCGCGTTCGGCTTAGAGTTGGTGGCAAAGGAGCCGTTTGAAACTTGGCTGGCGGCGGAAATAGGGCTGGTCGCTGACGAATTCTCCGACGGCGAAGCCGCAGCCGAGCTGTTCGCGGGGTTACTGGGCGTTTGACGCTGGCGTTCTTGTTCCTCCCGCTGTCGCTCATCCCGCTGTTGTTGTTCACGGGCCTGCTCGCGTTGCTGCTCCTCGCGTTGTTGTTCCTGCCGTTGCTGCTCCTCCCGCGCCTGTTGTTCCCGCTGTTGTTGCTCGCGTTGCTGCTCCTCGCGTTGCTGCTCCTCCTGCTGCTGTTGTTGAGTGATTTGTCC
>JBPYDQ010001218.1:0-5461 GCA_051986135.1 Terriglobales bacterium
TCCGCGCTGTCTTCAGCCCATTCTGGAAATCCTGCCTGTGCAGATGATCACTCTGGCCCTGGCGGCGCAGGCTGGGCGCGAGGCGGGGCGATTCGAACTGGCCGCCAAGGTTACGACTACGGAATAATTGGGTTCTCAACCTATGCCCAGAAATCGCTACATGGTCGTCATTGTCTTTCTGACATTCTTCGTGATGTCGCTGTTGACGAACATTCTTGGACCGATCGTGCCGGACATCATCAGCAGCTTTAAAGTCAGCCTGGCCGCGGCTGCGTTCCTGCCGTTTTCGTTTTTTATTGCTTATGGCGTGATGTCGATTCCCGCCGGTTTTTGGGTGGAACGGTTCGGAGAAAAACCAGTCATGATTGCCGCCTTTTTGGCGGGAACACTTGGATCACTCAGTTTCGCTCTGCATCCTACTTACCAAGTGGCGGTAGTGTCCCTGTTTGTGATGGGATCAGGGATGGCGGTTTTGCAGACTGCAATAAATCCGCTATTGCGCGTTGCAGGCGGGGAAGAACACTTCGCGTTCAACTCGGCATTTGCGCAGCTGATCTTTGGGATCGCTTCCTTCATCAGTCCTTATATTTACTCCTACCTGGTGCTCAATCTAGGTGGTGTGACCAGCCGGAACTTGCTGTTAACCCTTCTCGGCCGGATCACGCCCCGCACCCTTCCCTGGGCTTCGATGTACTGGATTTTTGCGCTATCCACCATGGTCATGATGTTGGTCCTGTTTCTGAGCCGGTTTCCCCGGGTCCAACGCACCGAGGAAGAGTCAGCGGGGTCCTGGGCGATGTACCGAAGTCTGTTCCCGAGGCCGATGGTTTGGGCTTTCTTCGCTTGCGTGTTTGCGTACGTGGGCTCTGAGCAAGGAACTGCCGACTGGATTTCGAAATTCCTCTCCACTTATCACGGTTGGGATCCGCACACGACGGGAGCAACCGCAGTTTCATGGTTTTGGGGGTTGCTGACCGCCGGCTGTTTCATTGGCATGGGCCTGTTGAAGCTATTCGACAGCCGGCAGGTGCTGATTGGCGCTTGTCTTGGAGCAGTCGTGTGCTTGACGGCCGCACTCGTTGGCCCATCGAACGTTTCACTAGTCGCATTTCCGGCGATCGGCCTGTTCGCTTCGGTAATGTGGCCAATACTTGTATCGCTGGCGCTGAACTCGGTCTCCGAGCATCACGGGTCGTTTGCGGGCATTCTCAGCACGGGAATCATGGGTGGGGCTGTGGTACCTCTTATTATCGGGCGCATTGGCGACCGCTTTGGTTTGCGTGCCGGCGTGGCATTTCTGTATCTGACCTTTGGTTGTGTCCTGAGCGTTGGTTTTTGGGCCAGGCCGATCATTACCAATGCGACGGTGAGCCTGAAGAAAGCTGCCGTTCAGCCGACCGCATAGGGAGTCGTAGAGGAGGGCAGGTGACCCGTTCACGTTGGAGTTGTCTCCAGATTCTTGCGTCGCTGATTTGTACCTGCAGCTCGTTGCACGGCCAAAACGCACGGAAAGCTGAGTCCGTTCCTTACCTGAAACTCTCCACTCCGCGGCAGGTACTTCCCACCGCACAAGCCTGGGAGGGCGACGAATATCCGCATACGATGTCGGTGCTCGAGCTCAAACGTGGCGGCTACCGTTACTGGGGTTGGTACGGTTTAAACGAAGGGCGCGGCATCGGGTTGGCGCGTAGTAACGACCTGGTAAATTGGGTGAAATACGAACAGAATCCTCTATGGACAAACGCGCGCTGGCCTTCGGTCTTAGCCAAGGCAAACCCCAAGGACAAAGATTTACTTTATTTGGCGATCACGCGCGATTACGACACGCCCAGCAGCCACATCGTACTGGCGACGTCGCGTGATGGGATTCACCTCAATCAAGAGAAGGTCCTGGTGCCGGGAGTTCCCAACCAGCGCAACCAGAACCCAAACCTCTTTCACGACCCCCGATCTGGGCGTTTCTTTCTGACCTTTTATCGTGGGAATGATCATGATCATTTCGAGATCGTCAGCAAGAGCGCCGATTCCGTCGTGGACTTGGATAAGGTTTCCGAGAAGGTGTTGCTCCGCTCGGATTCGACGGTTGCCGCTCCTACCCTTGTTTACTTGAAAAACGCCAAGAGTGCCGAAGGTAGGCGCACCGGAATCTACTATCTCGCAACAGAAATA
Source organism: Terriglobales bacterium (assembly GCA_051986135.1). Classification (GTDB taxonomy): domain Bacteria; phylum Acidobacteriota; class Terriglobia; order Terriglobales; family Acidobacteriaceae; genus Gp1-AA122. The sequence continues at coordinate 2,170 of JBPYDQ010001218.1, forward strand.
TATCCGCATCGTTATACCGACAACCCCGAGGGCGAGTGGCAGGTGAAAGTCTTTGTCAGCGACTCGCCGGATGGAGACTTCCAGCCGGTGGCCGGCGATCCCGTCATGAAGGGGCAGCGCGCCTGCCTTTTTCAGCATGTCTTCCACAGCCGGTTCTACGGCTACGACTGCCATCTCGACAGTCCGAATCACTGGATACTCGAGGAAGTTGAGGCGCCCTTACCCTAAAAGCCCAAGAAGTTATCCCGGGTCGAGTTTTTGGCTAGCCTGAGCGAAACGGCCGCGATTTCGTTCTCCAAGAGTTCAGCCGGACCTGATGACGCATCAGCCCGAATAACGTAGTGCAGCCGCTGCGGGGAAACGAAGCAGGTGCAGTTCTCTGCTGGAAAAAACGGGAACCTGCCTATGTCAGGCGTCCATTCCGGCCGGGATCATTCGAACATCGCGCGCTTCGCGCCGGTGAATCGCGCAGAAACCCAAAGCCTTTCTGCTTCGGAAAATCTCACCCTCAAGAGAGTTTCTCAAACCACGCCCATGCCCGCCGCAGAGAATTTTCGGGACGCGGTAGCGCGGCCGAATAAGGCCGTGAATCGTCTGCGCTCGGTGATTTGCCCGAAAACAGGGCGAAACCGCGGCTGCGGCGGAACGACCACAACCAAATTGTTTCACCTTGTTCCCCAGATCCGAACCGAATCGCAGTTGATCGTCATCGGTTGGTCGCAGAATTCTACGCACTTTCTACGAAGAGCGCAGTGCCGGGCAATAGAGTTGAGAGTCAGGCCCGGAGGGAAGTACTGCGGTATCGATCTGTTCCGAGGCGCGGTTGATGGCTAGAGGGTCGACGCGCAAATCACAAAATTTGGAGAGCGCCGAGAGAGTTAGAGCGGGTTCACGCACCAGAGATTCAAAGCTGACCTCAAAGGCACGCTCTTTCAGCATAGCAACATGGCGCCCGCCCTGCTCGACATATTCTCGCCACAGAGCGAGCCCGGCGTCGAGGCGATCGCAGCGCAGACTGTCAACAAATCCGCCGCGTTTGGGACGAAGCCAGTGCAGAAGAGGCCAGCTTCGATAAAAACGCTGTAGCCGGTATTCTCTACGTCCGCGTCGGCGCAGGCTGAGAGCCACATCAACGCCGGACCGATGCAGGTGGATGACTTTTGCCTCCGGAAAAATGTCCAGCCAGAGGGGCAGCGTAAAGGTATTGCGCGGGTCCTTCCATCCCCATGGGGCCGATGCCAAGCCGATGCGGCGGTAGCGCAGGTAATTCCACCAGCCGAGATAAGAAACGGCGCGCGGCGAGGCCAGCAAGTAGCGGCGGATGTAGTCGGTGGTCTTATCCCTCATTTGAGGGTTTTCGAGCAGATAGGCAATGGGCGCAGGATTGTCCCAGGCGCCCCCGGCCAGTCGCAGGAGCCAGTCATTAGTCGATTGGAAGAATGTGGCTTCGTGATTTTCGTCCTTCGTTCTGCCGAGAAACAGCCCCAAGGACTCAAGCAAACGAGACAGCAGGGTGGTTCCCGAGCGGTGCATGCCGATGATAATGACCGGTGAATGGTTCCGATGGCTTTGACAGCGGATTAATTGCTGATCCAGAGTAGTAGCTGGGGCCAGTAGGGGTAGTTCCTGGGGAGAGAGACGAATTAGGCGCACGCAAAAACAGATGATTCCAGGTTCAATGCAGTTGCAGCTATCCGTGTAACAGTTTGTGGTAAACAGGTAAATTTCTGTAAAATAAATCTTTCCCGGAAGCTGTGGGCGAAGGGCACAGAGCGTAACCCAGAATCTACATAGACCATTTCATTTCAGGACGGCGGCATAAGCCGTGCATCCCTTAAAATTCCAGAAGCATGCGGCTATCTAGCGTAACCACAGATTTTTTGCCTGAACATTCGTCTCCAGCTGGAACGAGGATTGAGTTTCCCCCCGGATTTTTGTGGGGCGTCTCGACGGCGGCGCACCAGGTGGAGGGGGGCAACGGAAATAACCAGTGGGCGGCATGGGAGGCGGCGGGCAAGACCAGGTCTGGAGAGGTTTCCGGAGTAGCTTGCGATTGGTGGAACAACGCAGAACGCGATTTCGATCTGGCGCGGGATATGGGGCTCAACGCGTTGCGCCTCTCCCTGGAGTGGAGCCGGATCGAGCCGGCGCCGGGTGAGTGGGACCAACAAGCGTTGCTCCGCTATCGGAAGATGTTAGAAGGACTCCGCAGTCGTGAGATCCAGCCAATTGTCTCTTTGCATCACTTCACCCACCCACAATGGTTCGAGCAGGAAGGGGCGTTTCTCAACAGTCGAGCAGGTGAGCGGTTTGAGCGCTTCGCCGCCCGAGTGGTCAGCGAATTGGGTGATCTGTGCCGGTGTTGGGTCACTTTCAATGAGCCCAACGTTTTTGCCGCCTTGGGGTATGTTTTAGGGGAGTTTCCGCCGGGACAAACCGGAAATATACGAACCGCCCTGCGGATGATTGACGGCATGGCCATTTGTCATGCTCGCGCCTATCGTGCCATTCACGCTATGCAGGCCGACGCGAAAGTTGGATGGGCGCAAAACTATGTGGTATTTGAACCGGCGCGACCCAATTTGTTCCTCGATCGCCTAAGCGCGAGCCTACTCAATCGATTATTCAATGAGAGCTTTCTGGCCACCATTGAGAAAGGAAAGTCTGCCATTCCCGGCAACCCCGGCGGGAAAGCTCTTCGCGAGGCGAAGCAATGCTGCGATTTTATTGGGGTCAACGTGTACAGCCGTTTCCATGTTGCGTTCAGCCTGAGACATGCTTCGCAACTGTTCAGCAATGTATACGTTCCTGAAGATGCGCCCCAAGGCGATCGCGGGGTGGAAAAACCATACGGCGAAGCCTACCCGGGAGCGGTGTCGGCTGCGGTTGAACGTTGCGCGCGACTGGGCAAGCCCATTTACATCCTGGAAAACGGGGTGCCCGATCGGAAGGATCGGATCCGTCCCTGGCTGATCGTGAATGTGATCCGGGAATTGCACCGACTGATCGCTGAAGGCAAAGATATTCGCGGCTATTTTCACTGGACCTTGACCGACAATTTCGAGTGGAGCGAGGGCTGGGGGCTGCGCTTTGGTCTGTTTGAGCTGGATGCATCCACGCAGCAAAGGACAATGCGGCCAAGCGGAAGGCTATATGGCGCCATTGCGCAGGCGAATGGATTACCAGTCGAGATAAGCAGCGTGTTTCCTGACCGGACGCCTTCAGCCTTCGGCGATACTAGCCCAACTTACACAGTTCCGCGCTGACGGTACCAAAAATTCTTACAACCATG
>JBPYDQ010001219.1:0-2456 GCA_051986135.1 Terriglobales bacterium
GCCTTCCTAGCCGCATTCCGGGAAGCGACCAGCGCCTCGGTTGCCGGCAGTACACTGGCTTCCCACGATCCGAGAGTGGCGTAGGCATCGGCGATTCCGGCGTAAGCGGCGCCGAAATTCGGGTCCAGTTCCAGCGCTTTTTGGAAGCATTCCAGCGCTTTTTGCACCACCTCACCCGGCCGCCGGTTCCAGAAATATCGCCCCCGCAGATAGAGCTCATATGCTTCGGAGCTACTGGTGCGGCGCCAGATGAAGGGCGTGCTCTTCAGCAGGCGCGGCGCCGCCATGTCCACGATCGCGGAAGCGATTTCCTCCTGAATCGCGAAGATGTCTCCCTCTTCCCGGTCAAAGCACTGCGACCAGACCTGGAATCCATCGGCTAGAGCCACCAGTTGGGCCGTGATGCGGAGCCGCCTACCCGCCTTTCGCACGCTGCCCTGCAGGGCGGTTTTGACGGTGAGCGCTCTTGCGACTTGGTGAAGGTCTGGCGCCTTGCCCGTGAACTGGAAGGAGGCGCTGCGGGAGGCAACACGGAGCCCCTGGACCTGAGTCAGCGCGTTGATAATCTCCTCGGAAATGCCTTCGCAAAAGTATTCCTGATCGCGGTTCGCGCTCAGATCCAGGAACGGCAGCACCGCGATGGAGGGCTCGTCGGGCGCCTCGACTGCCTCAACCTGAAGGCACCGCACTTCCGCGATGAAACGATATCCACGCTTGGGAACCGTCTTGATGTATGGCCCGTCATTGCCTTCCTGGCCGAGCGCCTGGCGCAACAGAAACATGGCCTTGGAAAGGTTGCCCCCCTCGACGAACGTGTACGGCCATATCTGCTTCAGAAGTGACTCGCGCTCCATCAATCGCCCGTTGTGCTCCACCAATGCACTAAGAAGGTCAAAGACTTTGGGCATAAGCGCCACGGGACTGCCGTCCCGCAGCAGTACCTTTTCCAAACGGTTGAGATGGAAAGGGCCGAATTCGTAAATCACAGGACAGGCACCCGAGAATAATTTATCAAGAAAAAAAGAACCCGGCTGTAAGGGACCGGGCATTCTCCTTCGCCGTAAGATGGTTTCGATGCAGCCCCCCACTGCCGATTACCTCCTTGCTGCGACGACGGCGGAGGTCGAACGCCTGCAGATTCAGGCGCGCGCCTGGGAGCCCGAGGTCGAAACCATGCTCAATGAGATGGGAGTCGGCCGCGGCTGGCGGTGTATCGACATAGGATGCGGCCCGATGGGAATTATCGGTCCCCTGGCACGAAGAAAGGAGCCCGGCGGGACGGTCGTGGCGCTGGACAAGGACGCGCTCCAGTTGAGGGCCGCCCGCCAATATGCCGAGTCCGAGGCATTACGAAACGTCGAGTTCGTGGAGGGCGATCTTTTTACCGTCGATCTGCCGGCCGGCGCTTTCGATCTCGTGCACGCACGTTTCGTTCTGGCTCCCTGGGACGCAATCAGGAAGTGCTGGATCGATGACGTCTGCGGATGGAGTATCCCTGTGCCCTTTGTGGCGACGAAGACTGTTCGTCTTCGGCTGATGATTCGGCGATGTTTTCGGCTCTCAACTTCGGTTCACGATAATTCACAAGGCGCAGAAAGGCATTATGCACGGGTGCCGTAACCGCAACGTCGCACTTAGCGCTCGCCCCTCGAGAGGAGCGCTGGCGATCCTTCAATTGGCAAATGGCGGTTAACTCGTCCAGGCGCCAAAAAATGTCGGCGATTTTGAGCCCGTTTGTTGGCCGATTGCGCCATGTAGTCGAGGCATTTTTAGAAACGCTGCGATCTATTCGCAATGAGTATTAACCCCAGCGTTTTGTTGCTGGTCTGTTCCTTGGCTGTGCCCGCGGTTTGCCATCACGGGTGATCCCACGGCCACCAGCTCCGATGATGCACAAGGTAACCGTGAGATTTGGGCATTTTCCGTGGGCAGGCAGGACCACCTGGCCCAGCGCTGGAATGTAGTCGAGGTGGTGAAATGTTCTGTTGTATTCGCGATGAGTATGACTTCTTTGCGGCCCGGATGACATCATCATCGGAGACGGCGATGTGGCGAGGAACCCAGTTTGCGATTCGATCTTCATCCTTTCATAAATATTCGCAACAACAGACTCGACAGTATGGCGCAAAAGGCGCAAAGGAATTGCCAAAAACGGCTCAAAAGTGCTAAAGTTCCCTAAAGTTTCCCGGGGATGTCGTATGGCTAAGTCGCCAATCACCGGATTGCTCGATCAGTGGAGCCAAGGTCGTCGCGGCGCGCTGGACGAGTTAATGCCGCTGGTCTATTGCGAGCTGAAGAGGATCGCGACTTCATATTTGGAGGGAGAGCGTCTCGGCACGACATTGCAGGTTACGGCCCTCGTGCACGAAGCCTATCTGCGGTTGATCGATTACCGGCAGCCGAAGTTCGAGAGCCGCAAGCATTTCTATGTGGTGGCGGCACAGGTAATGCGGCGC
>JBPYDQ010001220.1:0-2144 GCA_051986135.1 Terriglobales bacterium
CATGGTGGGAAGGGGAGACGAAGTTCTTCGACGTACATCGATCGCGTGCCTGGGTTATGACACGCCGCATGACCCATACTGCCCATCATCGAGGCCAGCAGTTGGCTCTTCTCCGCATGCTCGGGCGCGAGGAGTACAGTAATTACGGTCCTACTGCGGATACGGGAGGCCTGATGCAAAACCACGCCCCGACGATCTACCCTTACGCGAGCCTGAGTGCTCTTTTCGAGGGCGAAGCCACCGGCGGCAAGAAAAATGCACTGCCCGGTCCAGGACAAAAGCCGGTTACAGAACGGCCGACTGCGAAGAGCTGACTGGTCGGTGTGGCTAACGTCGCAAGCCGATAAATCGTTGTTCGATCAGTTGCTGAATTTGCTTCTCTTTCAGTCCAGCGATCCGACTGAGAACCATTTGGTACGCATATACGTGGGCTGGATCGTCCCATTGCGCCATTTCAATCAACGAGGGCAGGGCTTTGGACCGCAGGCATCGCAACAACTCCCGACTACGTGGACGAGTCAAAACCAGCAATAACATCCCTGCCTTGTTTCGATCGCTCCAGCGACTGGAATTTAGCCTGATCATGGATGTAGCGTGAGAGGAGAAATGTATGGAGTGGGCTTCACCTGGCTTTGAGGAAATTTCGTTGGCATGCGAAATCACTTCTGCCCGTTAGGGCAGCGTGAACGATGTTACAGAGTGGACAGCCAAGATAATTTCAAAGCCGGAAGCCACTGTCACCCCGATCCTATCTGAGGGTTTACGTTCAAAAACCTCTGCCAAGGCCTGTCTGGGCCAGGGCTGCGCAAGCGGATTGTAACCAGGGCGTCCAAGGCTGCGGCGAAGGCGAAGACCGCGAAGTCCAAGACCAAGAAACAAAAATCGGGGCGTGAGCGGGAGCGTCGAGCTTCTTAAACGCGCATCAGGCACGGCACAGCTTCGTTCCCGCTCGGCGTTGACTCGCGGATCCGTCTAGGTCCGTGCCCGTCCCCTCAAGGCCTCAGGTCCGCCACAGCTCGAGTCCGCGGGGCACGCTCACCGTTCGCGAGAAGACTTCTCAAAAAGCGGGTGGTGGCGAACGGGTAGCCGGGGGATGTTGGGACCGCACGGGGGGTTCGGCGCGGCGCGAACCGCATTGTACGCATTGGTCGCTGCAGGTCTGGCCACTTCACTAAGTGTTTTAGGTTCAATGAGTTCGACCATGTGGGCGAGCGCACCTCCGCTATCTATCAGATCCTGAACCAGTTGCCGGTTTCCGGCGCCTCATTGCTTCGTACTCAGTTCTCCGAGGAGTCGGCCGCTTCGATCAGGGCACCACCTGTGCCGGTTATTTTGGCTATCGTTTTCGGCACGCGGATTTTGCTGGCGCGGCGTCATAGTTTGCAGCCTGGTAACAAGTTTGTTGGGATCTACAATCTCGGGCGCATGTCTGACATCGCCTCAAGTGGCGCCTTTCGAAGCCTGGCCATGACCTCGAACCTCGGCCAGAGCAGGCGTGAACCGCGAGGTTCGCAATGAATGAGATGTCTGGCGCTAGCAACAGCCAGCGTGAGAACCACCGTCGACGTGGACTATCTCGCCGGTTACTTGACCTGCCCGCGCCAAATAGAGAACTGCGTCGACAATGTCTTTTACCTCTGTAATCGTCTTCATTGGCTGCCTTATCGTAAGAGATTCTTTGGGAACATCCTTCTGCAAGGGTGTGTCCACTTCGCCGGGGGCTACGGCGTTGAAGCGAATACCTTCTTTTGCGTACTCTATTGCAAGACTCCGGGTCACAGCATTGAGGCCACCTTTTGTGATCATCGAAACCGAGGCATTTATGCCGACGACGGGCTGATCCGCACGCGCTGCTGTGATGCTCACAACGTTCCCTGATTTCTGTTTCAGCATTTGTTTCACGGTGAGCTGAGTGATATAGAGGAATCCCAACAGGTTGACTGAGACTAAATCACGGAAATCCTCGGTCGTAAAGTGCGTGAAGGGCTTTGTGCGGTAGATTCCGGCATTATTGACAAGAATATCGATGGTTCCGAAGTGCCTGATCGCTGCTTCGACAACTTTGGAAGCCGTCTCCTGCTTCCCGATATCGCCATCGACGAGAATCAGACTGGGCGAGGCAGCTAACGATTGCGCGGTATTTC
>JBPYDQ010001221.1:0-3110 GCA_051986135.1 Terriglobales bacterium
AGGCGCGATCCAGAAGCATCTCGACTCCACGATCCACGCGCGAAGGGACCAGTTCGAAACCGCCGCAAGAACAAGGGAGTTGCTTTAAGGCGAGAATCGCAAACGCCGTCGGCACAACCCAGCTGACGGTATGGGGAAACCACGGCCAGCCGAACTTATCGGCATCGAATCGAACATGGCGATCAGCGGTGCGAAACCTCCATTTCCAGAACCAATTGCCCTCTTTGCCGGCACTGCTCAACAGCCAATGAAGGCCTTTCAGCCGGGCTGGTATAGCCGATACGAGGTCGCGAAGAGCGATGGCAACCAGCGATGTCACCCAGGAGCCATCATGGTCATCTCCCGCGAACGCCGGCCAGCTCCCGTTGGGATTCTGGGCGTGCAGAAGAAAACTGTAACCATGGTCACGCACGTCTGTGCCCTGGGACCCAAGCGCAAGCACCGAATAGCATGTTGGCTCCAGAGCGGCCTGAGCAGAGGCTGCGAGGGCGGACCAACCTCGGCACGGAAGCTGTCTCCGAATAAGTTCGGCGGACGGAACCACAGAGACTCCTACCACGGGCACTTGTAGAGCGAATCGTCTTTGTTGTCAAAAATGAGGCAGCAGGGGCTCAAACGCATCGGAAACTCGGGTAATTTCGATGGTGGAGTGCCCCGAACACCAGCGGTCAGTGAAAGTGCTATCGGTAAGAAAAACCTCGGTGTGGTCCATGTAGAAATCTTAGAGCCTGTGACAGCCGCTTGTAACGTGGACCGACGGCTGGCAAGGGGCAACTTCCGGTTTGGCCGACTATTCGGGAACCGCCGCTTAATGAAGCAGTTTGTTTGTGGCGTTTACGGAGGACCATCATTACGGAATCGGGCACGACATCTCATATTCGAGGACGGCTGGGTCATTTGGAAATGGTTCTGTTCGTCCCGTTCTGGTAAAGCCCAATCGCTCGTAGAAACGAAGAGCGGGTTCGTTATTACTTGTGACCATCAATTGTAGGGTACGGGCGTTGCGTCCGTACGCCCAGTTGATCACCTCTTTCACCAGTAGGCGGCCTATGCCTTGCTGACGGTGTGTCGGGGCTGTCCACATGGAGACCAGATGTGCTCGCGTTGGATCGTTTTGGTCCAGAAATGAGCCAGCAATGCCGCATGCAGTTTCGCCATCCATCGCCAAAAATCCGGTCCCTCTGTCACCACTCATTCGTTCTACGCGTGCGAGCCACTCAGAGTCGGCAAATTGCGACTCCTTTCCGTAGGTGGAACCGAATGCATGCGGGGCGTCTTGCAGCGCACGAAGGCGAACAGCTTTAAAGACAAAAGCGTTCGCCGGTGTCACTAGCTTAATAGCGATCACGGGACGTCACTCCGGAGTGCCCAAATTGCCCATGCGAGGCATGTGCATAGTCTACGATACGTCACTGCTTCTTGCCCTTATGCTTCGGGGATGTACCTGGAGACATTCTTGTCGCCTAAGTGAACTTCCGGCCGCCAAGGCACGTAATGATTATCATGATGCGACAGGTCGCCCTAGAACTGCTCGTTGCTGCCATGACAGCCCAAGCAGGTTTCGCGCAGGCAAGAATTGCCATCGTGAATGTGACGGTAATCGAGGGCACCGATCATCTGCCGCGCGCTAACTCCACCGTCGTTGTGAACGGCAAGCAAATCACCGCGATCACTAGCGCAAGGCAGAAGCCACCCCGAGGGTCGAGTGTCATCGACGGTACCGGAAAATTCTTGATTCCTGGTCTTTGGAACAACGACCTTCATGGCCCTTCGTACGAGGGTGCGAAAATACCGCTTGCGCGGCTGGTATCTTACGGGATCACGACGGTACGAGATATGGGTGCGCCCTTGGACGACATCATACGGATTCGGGAGGCGACTGCATCAGGCGCGCTGAAAGGGCCGCGTTTGTTTATAGCCGGGCCACTTATGGAAGGTCCAGTCGCTATAAAGATGCCGCTCATCGTTGATCTCTTCAGCGAAGTCCAGGCACAAGAAGAAATTCGACTCCTCAAGCAGCACGATGTCGATTACGTCGAGGTAGACACTACTCTCACTCCTGAGCTCTACTGGGCAATCGCAGATGAGGCGAGGCGACAGGGCCTTCCTCTCGTCGGCCACATCCCACCAAAAATCCAAGCGGAAGAAATCGTGAAAGCCCATCAGATAGACGTAGAGCACTTGGGTGGCCGCTTTCTCAATGTGTTGATTTCATGCTCCAGTGATGAGGGGTATTTTGACCAAATAATGGGGAAAACATATGACGATCTTCTGATCGCCGTTAAGGAAAGGCGTCAAGCAGAGGAGCCTCAGTTTCGCGCTGCTTTCGGTGAGAGGCTCCTGGATACCTTAAACGAAAGCAAAGCCAAACGACTCTATCGTTTTTATGCACAAAACGGAGTCGCCCAGACCCCGACTCTCGCCGTTCTAAATACCCTTTGGCAAAGCAACAGAGATGACCAAAAATTGAATAACAAGGATATGGAAGTAGGCGCACGAATCTTTGCCAAGGATCTTGAGGTCGTAGGCGAGATGAAGCGATCCGGTGTGACTATTCTTGCAGGGACGGACGGCGCATATTCAGAGGGCGGTGATGCTCTGCACAGGGAACTAGAACTGCTTGTTAGGGCGGGATTAACACCGCTTCAAGCCCTTCAGGCGGCTTCTCGCGATGCAGCTGATGCCATGGGTATATCGAAAGACGTTGGCACCATCGAGGTCGGCAAGCTTGCAGATTTGGTGCTGTTGGACGCGGACCCCCTCAGGGACATAACCAATACGCGGAAGATCAACGCCGTGATTCTTCATGGGCAGTTTTTCTCAAAACAACAGATTCTAGGCCTGAGAGGCAAATGAATTGGGCTTCACTGATGCTAATTCGGAAATCTTGACTTCAGGATTGCCGACCATCTGGGAGTAGCCGTCATATCCAGCGTTATGCGTCCTGATCGGACCGACCGAACTAAACATCCGGCCAATCCTGATCACGCGTTTCGCAGTGCCACCATTGGCTCTACGCCTGCCGCACGCCGCGCCGGGATCGCTGACGCCAGCAGTGCCGCCAGGCCAAGCATCAGTACAGCGACGGCCAGCATGATCGGGTCCCATGG
>JBPYDQ010001222.1:0-2394 GCA_051986135.1 Terriglobales bacterium
CGCATTAGCGGATGAGCCCAGCAGGGTCCCAAATACCCAGGCCTGCCCCAACAGGTTATTCTGGGTAATTCCTAAGACCTGGCCTTTGCGAATCATGTGTACCGCCTCGATCCCTTGAATGATCGCCGAGCTGTGGCTGCGCTTCGCGGACCCTGCATCGCCCTCAGCCGTTGCTTGACCGATCGGTGGTCGGATTCGACGCGATTGTTCGCATAGGGTCGCGGATGCCGACACGAGTGATGCATCCAGCCCTCAACTTGCAGTTCGCGGATCGCGGCTAGAGTCCTTGCCTCACGGAATGTAATTCGAATGGGTCAAGTTTTTAGGCGACCAGTCGTTGCTCCTCGCAGCAAGTGTCGATTGCCGTCGAGAGGCGGTCGAATGCTATGCGTAGCGAAGATCGCGGCGGGGGTGCCGTGGGCATGATCTCTGCGAGCTTGGGACGCAGCAAACGGGCGTAGGTTCTGGAAAAGAACAACGCGATGCGCAAACCATCTGGCGTGAGCTGATATCGGTGGCTGTGCGGTATGCGCTCCAACAGGCCGTGCAGGCGAAGGCGGCGTAGATCGTAAGTCATCCTTCCCATGGGATAGTCGGCTGGATCCACACCCAGCAGTTGCGCCACTAGAGCGCGCATTTCCTGATTGGTAAACCCACGCAGTTGGAGACTGAAGACCACCAGCACGGCGAAAAGAGCTTGTACCCGTCTGTCACCGAAGCGCAAGGCGGCTGCCCTTTGACCGTCAACCTGGACGGGATGGACCACCCGTTCAAACGCGTCTTCGCCGATCGAGCAATCGTGAGAAATCTTCTGGACGTCCAGCAGACGCCGGTTGGCCTGAAAGCCGACCTGCCGTAGCGCGGGCAGGTTCTTGAGCAGCTTGCCGATGCCGAAATCGCGCGTGTTGTTGATTGTAGTTTCGGTGCGCAGGGCGCGCCCTTCTTTGTGGTATTGCTTGATCCGAGTGTTCTTGTAATCCACGTGCAGCGAGGGGACTACACCCTCGGTGATCACCCGTGTGCGGAACTGGCCGGGCGTGGTTTGGCTGACGCGACGGTCAAAGATTAACTGCACCTGGCTCGGCCTGCCGATGTCGAGGTTCTCACGAATCACTTCTTCAAAGAACACCCGTCCGGTAACCGGCCGGTCGAGCACCTGCGTCAGGGAAAACTCCGCCTGCAGGATGGAGATCTGATACCGGTACCCGGCCTTGCGGTCAGCGGCACTGTAGGGGTGCGGCAACAGCCGTAACCATTTCCGCAACAGAGCGTCGATCTTCTCCGCGCTCAGCCCGTCGCAGATGGTTTGTAGCCGCTTGGCATCGTCACAGCGTAATACCCCGTTATCCAGAGCTTCGAAGCCGATGCCCTTCTGCGTCAATTGCTGCTTGGCATACTCATGCCCGTTCAGGCACAGTTTGGCGTTGTACGGAAAATACGTGCTGAACTTCAGAAAGAACGGCCCGAAATCACGGTCCACGCAATAGACGTAGAACTGGTTCACCATGGCGGTGGAGCGTACCAACCACGGATAGGTGGCCCCGGTCTTCTCGTTGCGGCGCCTCTCCGTGCGGAACACCGGCGCCTTCTCCTGCGCTTTCCCGATAAACACCACGCCTTCGCCTTTGGTGAATTTCTTGCGCTGTTCCGCGGCAATGTCGTCCTTTCGCTGACCTTTGCGAAATTGCACCAACGGGATTCTCTCCCGACGCGCATATTCCTCCAGCGCGGCCACGAACGCCTTGCTAATCGGGTCCATCAAAGCGCTGGAGGCGAACTGGTGTCCACGGTGGAATCGAAAGAAACTGGCAACGCCCTGTTCCCGTTGCAGACCAGGAATGTACACGTTCAGGTACATTCGGTCGATCCCCTCCACTTCCAACGTGACGTGCTCAGTCAGCACTTCGGCAACGCTTCGTGGTACGCTCATTTCGGCTCCGGTACGACTCCGATCCTTCGGGATCGACTGCCGCTTCGGCGGCCTAAAATCATTGGCGAGAGCTGCTTGCAGTTCTCCATTGTCGACCGGAGCCATCTCTCGGATTATGCGCGATGCTCACGCAAAGCGGAAATACATCTCGTCGGTCTGAGGCGGAGCCTCGTTAGACTCTTCGTAGGCTGAATGATCGAGCACCATCAAATTCGCCGCAACTCAGGGCTTCGCCGCGTAACAAGGCGACGTGTGCCAACTCAACGAGAAATCCCCCCTTCCAACCCTGGCACTGCAGGCCTACGCCGATTCCACCGCCCGTTCCCAACTCTCAGTCAGCCGTCATTCCCGCCACGCCACGCAGACCCACCGCAACTTCGCACCGGGGTCAAGCACGAGACAAACCAATCCCCATAGCTTACGGCGAGCGGCTTCCTCCAAGTAGTCGTATCGCAATGCGTCGG
>JBPYDQ010001223.1:0-10620 GCA_051986135.1 Terriglobales bacterium
TGTCGAACTGCATCGAGTAAGAGAAACCGGAGCAGCCGCCCCCTACTACGCCGATCCGCAGACCGGCGGGCACAGGGTCCTGCTGGGCCATGATTTCCTTAACCTTGGCGACAGCGCTAGGCGTCAGGGTAATCGGGGCCGCCTTTACTTCCGGAGTAGTCGGGGTAGTGGTGGACATTTGTATCTCCTTAGAATCTCAGCACTTCAAGATTATAACAAACCAAATCTGGACCCCAAGCGAAAAAGGCCCTTCACCAATCGATCCACTCTGTTAGATGAGGTACGGGGGGCAAAGGTCGCACGCCCCCCGGGCTGCAGAAAAGCCCGTTCCAACTAGTGAAAACAGGGCTATAATCTCGCTGGGCCCTTCCCGTATCCGTGGCCCAGCCGCCGCCGGCTTCGGGAACCGGCTTCAAATCAGAACCGAGGTGGCCTATGTCTCCGCTGATCGGTCTTTCTGTTCTGTGGGGCGTGATCACAGCCGTGCTGATCGTCCTCCTTATCTACCGCAGCACTCTCACCATGCAAGAGGATGATCAGCTGTATCTGAGCGACTCGGAATCCCACATGCAAAAGGAGCAGACGGAAATTCTGACTAAGGTAAACAAAATCAATCCTGTGGTCCGTTGGCTGGGAGCCAGTTCGGCCGTGCTGTTCTTGGTCGTCGCCGGCATGTGGACGTACCAGATGCTGAACACAACCCGATAATCGCCATGTAATCCCGTCAAACCGCTTGCCGTAGTGAGAAGAACGGTTGACAGGTTCAACTTCTGCGTCGTGCCAGGCTTTGTGCCACGGAGCCAGGCGAGCTCAATAGATTCTTCCGAGTAGGTTTCTGATGTGAGCGGATCAGTTCGGCGATGATCCGTCTAAATCTGTTGTGCTGTGTTTTTTGGTCTTTGGACGAGCCAAAACGCAAGGTTCCGACTTGGATGTGAACTCGCTGACACCTGTCGCGGGAGGGCATCATGCGATTTTTGCGTGTAGTCTTATGCCTTGCCAGCTGCACAGTTGGGGCTTCTTCTTTCCCTTTGTTCGGGCAAACCGCAGGCCCAGCACAACGCCAAATCACCGATCCACGAACAATCAGCTCCCAGTCAAATGACAAGGCCCGGGCGCTGCCCATCGAGGATCTCTTTTTTACCCGCGCTGTGAGCGGCGCTTCCTGGTCGCCGGATGGACAACAGATTGTCTTCACCACCAACATTACCGGCCGCTCGAATCTATGGAAGGTGCCCGCTAGCGGCGGATGGCCGATTCAGTTGACGCAATCGGAAGAGAGACAGAACAGCGCGGCCTGGTCCCCCGATGGCAAATGGATTGTCTTCCAGCAGGACACGGGTGGAAATGAACTGTGGGATCTATTTGCCGTTCCCAGTGATGGCGGAGAGGTGGTGAATCTCACCAACACGCCGAATGTGCGCGAAGAGTCTCCGTTGTGGTCGCACGACGGTAAGAACATCGCCTTCAATTCCAAGCCAAAGCACGCCTCTGTGTATGACGTTGCCATGATGGATTGGAGTACACGCAACACCCGCAAGCTTACGGAAGAGAGAGCTCCGGACCGCATTTGGGCCGTAGTCGCATGGAGTCGAGATGACAGGACGCTTTACGCCAACCGCCTGGAGGTTAGCTTTACCGATGCCGATGTCTACTCGATTGACATTGCTAGCGGCAAGCAGACGAACCTCACCCCGCACCAAGGCAAGACTCTGTTTATGGCCTCTTCCCTATCGCCGGACGGTAAAACCCTGCTCATCACTTCTAATCAAAAAGACGGCTATCAGAACGTCGCCCTGCTGGATGTGGCTACCAGAAAGCTGACCTGGGCAACCGACACCCAGTGGGAAGCCAGTTCCGCCGATTTCTCTCCCCATGCTGGTTCGTTCACCTACACCGTGAACGCGGACGGGCGTAGCGACATTTATCTGGCACATACCGACACGCTGAAAGCCGAAAAGCTCTCTTTGCCGGAAGGCTGGAACAGTTTTTCCGCAAGTCCCACCTCATTCTCTCCCGGTGCTGACCGCCTGCTCCTGATGCACGAGAGTTCGGTCGAGCCAGGAGATTTCTGGGTTTATGACCTTCGCCGGGGCAGACTCACGCAACTGACTCATTCTTCTATAGCCAGCCTTAATTCCGCGCCCATGCCGCAATCTGAAATCGTTCACTATGGCACGTTCGATGGTAAGACCATCAGCGCCCTGATGTGGATGCCATTCAACCTCAAACGTGACGGGACCAATTCTGCACTGGTACTACCGCATGGCGGGCCCACTGGGCAGATGCAGGATCACTTCAGTCCGCGCATTGCAGCCCTGGTTTCACGCGGCTACATTTCGATTGCGCCAAACCCGCGCGGCTCGACCGGCTATGGAATGGAGTTTCAGAAGGCGAACTATAAGGATCTCGGCGGTGGCGACCTGCAGGATGAAGTCTATGCTGCGAAATTTCTGGAGTCCACCGGGTACGTGGACCCGAAGAAAATTGGTATCACGGGTGGATCCTACGGCGGTTTTATGACCTTAATGGCGCTCGCCAAGACTCCGGATTATTGGGCGGCGGGCGTGGAGTGGTTTGGAATCATCAACTGGAAGACCATGCTCCAACATTCCGACCCTATGCTGCAACAGTACGAAATCAGCCTGCTGGGCGACCCTGCAAAGGACGCCAAGGTCTACGACGACACTTCGCCACTCACCTTTATGCACCAGGTAAAAGCACCCCTGCTGGTGCTCCAGGGCGAGAACGACCCGCGGGTTCCTAAGGAAGAGGCCGAGCAGATCGTCGATCTCCTGAAAAAAGATGGCAAGACTGTCGACGTTCATTATTACGCTAATGAAGGCCACGGCTTCGAGAAACGCGAAAATCAGATCGACGCGGTGCGACGCACCGTGGAGTGGTTCGATAAATACTTAAAGAATGGCCACTAGTTGGGGCGTAGTCGTTTCGCCCTTCACCACCCGCCGCTCATCCTCGGGCGACGCCATCGCTCTGCAAGTGCGCTTCTTTGCTCTATTCTGCCCCAGCGAGTGACGTCCGTAACCACAACCCCAGACTGTCTATTGGGTTATGAATGGAGGACAAAAGTGTCCCCCGCTAATGGATTTTTTAGGTTGGTGCTTGAACTCGTTTGCATCTAAACTATTCGTACCGGTACATCACAGGAGTGTTTCTATGAAGGCGCGATATCGTGTCTCTTACCTCGCAATATTGCTTCTACTCGCGATCGGAGTAGCCTGCAATCAAGCCAAAGTAAGGCCAGATGCGCAGGTGACGAGCGACATCCAGAACAAGTTCAATCAGGATTCCGGCCTGCAAGGCAAACAATTGAATGTGCAGGCCGTCAGCGGCGTGGTCACGTTGAATGGGACGGTAGACAACTCCGCAGAACGCGACGGCGCAGGACGATTGGCCGCGTCCGTCGATGGCGTGAAGACGGTCGTGAATAACCTCGAGATTGGCCAGCCGCCAACCCCGAACCAAAGTGCGGCACCTCCGCCTGAACAACCGAAGCCCACGCCCCGGGTAAAGAAGCAGCGCCATGTCTCGGAACAGCCCGTAGAAGATACCAGCTCCCAGCCCGCACCCACGCCGGCACCGGTGGTAGCGAACAACACTCCCCCGCCTCCGCCGCCACCCCCTCCTGCACCTAAAAAGGTCACGATCCCCTCAGGCACGAGCTTAGCCGTGCGCCTGGTGGATGCCATTGACTCCGAGCGCAGTCAGGCCGGCCAGACCTTCCACGCCACCCTTGACTCGCCGCTCGCGGTAGATGGCGATACTGCCATCCCCGCCGGCTATGACGTTGAAGGGCATATCGTTGACCTCAAGAGCGCCGGCAAGTTTGCCGGGCAGTCGCTGGTCGTCCTGCAACTGGATCGCATCGCGGTGGGTGACAAGTATTACAACATCCAAACCGATCAGTTCAAAAAGCAGGGCTCCTCCCGGGGCAAGAATACTGCGGAAAAGGTTGGTGCCGGAGCAGCGATCGGCGCCATTATTGGGGGGCTGGCCGGTGGCGGCAAAGGCGCCGGTATCGGCGCAGCAGCCGGTGGCGGCCTCGGCGGCGGTGTTCAGGCCGCGACCAAGAGTCAGCAAATCAAGCTGACTTCCGAGACTATCTTGAACTTTACGCTTCAGGGCCCGCTCACGGTGACACCGACCACCCAAGGTCCCAATGCCGGCCGTCCAAAGTTGGAAAACAACTAGGGTAAACAACTTCATTTGGCGCAGCCTTTTCGCTGCGCCTTTTTTTGTGTGCCTCACAGGGTTGACAGCTTGGAGGCAAAAGTCGCCTTCACAACCTGACGGAGGCAGCTTAGTTCCATCGGAAAAGTCGAATTGCAACAACGGTCGTCGCGCCCCAGATACCGACCTATGGGCCTTGTTCTTGACGCCAAGTTGGTCGAAATCCCAAGCCGGGCATCGGTCTGGACCGGCAGGAAAGGCGTGCTGGCCTGCCTAGCGAAAATTCGGCCGCAAGAATCTGGAAGATTGGATCTTTGCTAGTCGCCGCCAACACTCAGGAAGCGTGAGGCTCTATCGAAAACAAGCGGACTACTTATGCTTCCAGCAATGCTTCTGGCCCAAGCATTGCCGGATTTGTTCTGACGCGGATTGTCGATGGAAGAAACGGTACTCAAGACTTGTTATTGCGGATGCGGCTGCCAGTGCGCTGGTACGCCGTGCTGTTGATCCCGCCTTCGGTGATCCTGATCGTTCCTTACAGCAAGAAGGCTTTTGTGTCGCCAATTTTTTCACCGGCAGTTTTCTGGCGCATAAGCTTTGGAATCCCTTCCGGATTTTTGGAGGAGATTGGCTGGACTGGCGATGCGCTGCCAAGGATGTCCCGACAAATGAGCCCATTGACCGCGGCATTTTGCTGGGTGTCCTGTGGGAGTTTTGGCACCTTCCGGTGATTGATTTCTTAGGAACAGCCACCCCTTACGGCAGATACTCGGCTCCCTACTTCCTTGCCTTTGTCGCTGCGATGACCGCAATGAGGGTTTTGATCGGCTGGGTTTACGTCAACCTACAAAGAGCGTGGCGGTAGCTCAATTGATACATATAAGCTCGATGGGATGGCTGGCGGTCTTTTGCCCGCTCATGTCAGCCGGCACAGGAGGCGTTAAGGTGGCTCTATGCCATCAATTTTCATTTTGATGGTGACCTCCAGGACACGACGGCGGCTGTGACATCGGTCACAGCTTGCTCCGACATCCATGCATCGCTCGAGGTGCGTTGCTGATGGTCGTCGAATTACAGGTGGAAGCATCCGCTGCCCCACTCAGCTATCTCCTTCTTGAGGAAGATCTGCCTTCATATTGCAGACGTGCTGCACGGTCGGAGTAAGCAATTCCCCACTGCTGCAAACGCTCAACCAGGTCGGCCGGAACACCTGCGTCTTGGAACTGCCGCGCCGCCTTCCAGACCTCTCCACCGGTTATATCAGGGTACGCGCCGTATGAATAAGATTGGGGGGGCAAGCCAAACGGTAAGTATCTTTCAACGGGGTATTGGAGGGTTTTGTCCATCCACGCTTGGAGCAGCGATACGGTCAGGGCCCGACGCACCTCGAGGGGCAGAGACTTGAAGAAGGGCGCCCAAGCCGGACTGACCATAATCCGGGGATCGATGTTCTGCTCTGGACGCCAGCCTCGCCGGAGGTCTTCGGGCCCCAGGCGGGCATCGGTCGATTGAAGAGCTTTGGTTACGGCCACGAGAAGCCGCACGGGTTCCGGCTGCTGAGTTTGCCCGTAAAGATCTCGGAACCGACCGATCACATATACCCAGTCCACTGGACTGCGATCCCGATGGTGGTGATTGCCGTTATTCAGAAGAATCTGCAACTCATACCAGGACACAGTGAAATATTCGTTGGTCAACGCGCTGCCACCCACTCCGGTTGCTCCGTCCGGGATGTGCGTTGCTGACGGAGCAGTCTCGGCAGGAATGGTGCTGAACCAAGTGCGGGAATCCGTGGCAAATCCGAAGAGGTCGAGCCCACGTTCTTCGAGACCGAACTCCTGCATCATCTCCCAGGTCTTTACGAGCTGCCACAATTGGGTCGAGTAGACTTTGTCGGTGAGGCTCAGCGACCACTCGGTCTTTGGTTTGGCCAAGCGTTTGAGGAATGCGCGCCTGGCATGGGACCACTGAACGAAGGCGGAAGAGACTGGCCGAAAATCGGAGTCACCATTCTTGGTCGCCGCCAACAATGTGCGCAAAGTTGATTTCCTGACAGTCTCGCTCTTGCCCGCTGAATATGGTTCTTCGCCGTACAGTTCTCCGAACTTGCTCCGTGAAAACGCTGGTCCCCACGCGTCTTTGGGATGGATGCGGGGAAGCCATTCACTCCAATCGGGAAGTTGCAGGGCGATGGGTATCTGACGAGGATTGAGGTTGCCGTCAGGACGAAACAGTTGCGGGGTAATCTCGCCCACAAGTTCTCGGGTGTTGCGAGCACCTGAGGGCGGACCTACGCCTGCGTGGTTGGCCCGGGCGCTGGGGTTCACCAGATACACTAAGCCATCCCCATCCTGACCGAGGACCCAGGACAGTCCTGCACCTGCTGCCCAATTCGAAACCGGTTTCGCGTCGAGCCCAGGACCGGGTTGGTAAGGAGGGTTCCAAGGTCGGCCGGGATTGGGGAATGGCAAGCTGCGAATGTAACTGGCAATTTGCTCACCCTGCAGAGTGGACAGCCCATGAAACCGTGAGCGAGTGACAATGCTTCGGTTGGAGAAGTTGAAGTATTTTAAGTCCCGCCCATCGTGCGCATGACAGTCCGCGCAGTGTGCCTGAATCCTAGGACTCTTGGGCAGGCTGCTCGCGATCAGTGAGGCGGTCTGCCAGAGTTCCCGCCCCGCCGAGATAGAAGCTGCGTCTGGCAAGCTCCACGTTTCCGGTGCGTCCTCGGTAAATTCATTTGGCGCGAGGACCTTTCCTCCCTCGTTGGTTAAGAAGTTCAAAGCCAGCACGCGGTAACCGCTAGCGACCCCGTCTGTCTGGTTGAATCGGAAGCGGATTGTGTTGGTGCCAGCAACCACCGTGTCCTTGGGAAGGACAACAGTCATCACCAGGGTGGCGAAACCCCCACCAATTCCCCCGAAACTCTTGCCAGGCTCGGCGATCGTGACCCTGTCGTTGTTGAGCGGTATCCACGCACAGGAGCTTAGCTGCACACTGCCTTGATTGGGATACCTCAAGCCATTGATCTGGAGCCAGAGAGAGTGCACCGACTCAGCCTGTTCTGACTGAAGGGTCACCGCTGTGCTCACTGTAGTGCCATCTTCTCCTAGGACTTCTATAGGTAAGGTAACCCGGTTGGGGGGCGTGTCTGCTAGGGTTGGGTAAATTGTGATGCCAACCAGGACGGCGATCGGAACGAAACAGCGCCATCCCAGCACATCGACAAAGAAACCGAGCCAGACGCGACCTGAATTGCCACAGTGACAACGAGTTCGTCCGAGCATTTTGCTCATCGAAGTTTGATCGGGGGTGTTACGCGCCTTCAGTCCAGCGTCGGGCATATACCTTATGCGCCCGACCTAACTCCGATTTTCCCTCTTCATAAACACAGGACTTTGCTCCTGAACAAGAAGCCGTTTTGTCTTAAGTTATTCCCCGAAACCACAACGAGGAACAGAATCTAGCGTCGACACTCTGTGCAATATCCTCCAACTTCCAGTCGCGCCACGACAATACGAAAACGGCATTCCCGCTCCAACTCACTCTTGAGCGACTCAAACCGCTCGCTCACAAATTCAGTAATCTTGCCACACCGCAGACACGCCATGTGAATGTGATCCTGGCCTAGCTTGCGTTCGTAGTAGTGTCCTTCGCCGTTCAGGTGCATTAAGTCGAGCTCATCAATCAGCCCGTGGCGCTTGAGCAGTCCCAGGGTTCGATAAACCGTGCTGCGGTCGACCGACGGGTCCGACTTCTGCGCCTTGCGTAAAATCTGGCTCGCGTCCAGATGCTTGTTGGCGGTTTCAATGACGCCCAAAATGGCGCGGCGTGGACTGGTCATGCGGATTCCGCGCTGAGCCAACAGGGCCTGCAAACGACCGGGCATCTCAGTTTGCGGAAGCGGCACGTTTCCTCCTCGCTCTCTGTCGCAACTGGTCGCAACAACGCTGCGACAGAATCTTCCGGGCCCTATTGACCCCGGCGCGACGGAACTCTAGCCTTACACTGTAGATCTTGTTGCGACTCGGTTGCAATTAAAAAATGGCACAGGTCATGAACAGCACGCCGAACGAGTGCGCAGACGACGTTAGACCGTGTGAGTGTTTCCTCTGCCCCGCGGCTGCGTCTGTCTTCGGTGACATCGCACTCTGCTTCTGCATTTCCCCGAGGGGACGTACCTCAAGCTCTGGAATGTCTGGAAGACGTACTGCAGCAACCGTCAGGTTCGTTCTGCATAGGCGACGGCCCTTTTTGCGCTTGCCACACAGCCGATGGCTTCGGCTATCTGGTGTGTCGGGACAGAGTCGTTCTCCGACTGTCGACCGAGGACGCGCCCAGCCTGCATATCACACTAGCTTCATTTGGCACGGGGCTTGAGCCTCCTGAGGCGTCGTCACGGGAGAGGTGATGGCGGCAGAGTCTTCTGCGACTCCGTTCCAGACTGTGTTGGCAGGAACAAAGGGCATACCCGGCGTTGCCTTCAGGGTTGTCTTTTGGGTGTGTCTACCTGTCGTTCAGATGGTGGAACCGAATGCAAAGAAAGGCTCGCTGTCTTGCGAGTCAACGGAGAATGAAAACGCATGGAAGACAGCACTGTACGAAGCTCGACGTGAGACGACACTCCACGAATCTCAGGGGCCCGCGGAAGCAATCCGATGTCGAGGGAAATGGCAGCCAATTGGAGCAGCAGTCGTCCATTTTCGAGTCGGACGCCATGGCAAGACTGATCATGACGCTGGTAACCGCCCCCGTTCTCTTGGCAGTCCTGCTCTGTAGGCCTGCTGCCGCGCAGGAGAGTCCCTACATCGTGACCTACGACCATTATCTCGAAGAACCCGGGAATCTCGAGATCGAGTACTTCTCGACATTCGGGACGCAGCGTGAAGGAAACGACTTCCATTCCTATTGGATGGAATTCGAGTACGGAGCCACGGCCTGGTGGACCACCGAGTTCTATCTCGACGGGCAAACCACCTTCGGCGATAGCACCATTTTCACCGGGTTTCGCTTGGAGAATCGCATCAACCCGTTCCGGCGAGAGCACTTTGTCAATCCTGTGCTCTACTTCGAATACGAACACATCAGCGAGGCGGACAAGATCATCAAGGAGGTAGAAGGCCACGACGTCGAACCTGATCAAGCCGTCCCTAACGCCCTTGCGCGGCGAACACTGAACCATGAACTGGAATTCAAGCTGCTGCTCTCGAGGACGTTCGAAGGATGGAATATCGCTTTGAACCCGCTGGCCACGAAGAATCTTCTGCCTAGTAACCCGTGGGAGTTCGGGTATGCGATTGGAGCGAGCCGGCCACTGGTGCTCAAGGCATCGGCTAACCGGTGCAACTTCTGTCCCGAGAACTTCATCGCCGGAGTCGAAATGTATGGCGGCCTGGGTGACACGCAAGATCTTGGCCTGCATCAGACCTCTCACTATCTTGCTCCTGCCCTGGCCTGGAATCTCCCTTCCGGATGGACGGTACGCCTTTCGCCGGGTTTTGGCTTGAATGACAACAGCCATCGACTGTTGTTGAGGTGGGGGTTGTCTCGCGAATTCTCAGGTTTCGGGGAGGTGGTTCGCGGACTGTTTGAGGGTCGCCGATGAGAGCGGTCACCGGAATACGTCCTAGCGTGATGCTTGGGCTGGTGTTTATCGCGATGGGAGTCTACGCGACCTCGGCCCGCTCGGAGGATCCTACTTCCGCAGACCTCGATCGTCTACATCATCGCCACTTCTCGGAACTCGCAAAGGTTCCCGAAAGAGCCCGTGCCCGACGCAATCCACTGGAAACTGATCCTGCGGCTATCGCTGCAGGAAGAAAACTCTTTGCGCATCATTGCGCGGAGTGCCATGGAGAAACAGCAGAAGGAGGGCGGAAGGCTCCGAACCTGCGCGCCGAAGAAGTGCAGAGTGCCACGCCGGGCACACTCTTCTGGATTCTTACCAACGGCGTCGTCCGCCGCGGGATGCCGGTATGGTCCAAGCTGCCCGAACCGCAGCGCTGGCAGATCGTCACCTTTATAAAGTCTTTACCGCCTTCGACGGCTGCGCACGAACAGAATCAGGCCCAGGACGAGCCGACGGCCAAACAGTGAGAGCACGGCTCACACGTCTCTATCAGTCACAGCCTAAGGGAAGAGAGCCTGAGCCATTATGAAAATGAAATTCAGTTTCATCCAGTCTCGGGAAAGCGCGACTTTATTTCCGAAGTCCATCTGGGTGGCTCAGCACCCAACCCATGAGATCCTGCGACACGATCGCAACAAGAATTTACCCAGACGTAATTATGAGTTCTTGGTCGAGCTGCACTTCATCTTCCGCGACAGGCACAGGGAGCCTTATGAATCAAAGGCTATCTTCATGGGGAACTGTACTGCTTCTCGGCATCATGCTCGTCACGTTAGTTGGGCGAATGCAGTTACAAGAAG
>JBPYDQ010001224.1:0-7357 GCA_051986135.1 Terriglobales bacterium
CCGTCGCCGTCGGTGTCAAAGCAAGCGATATCTACCTCAACGCTGTGGTTTTGATTGGCGACATTGTTCTTTACAGTTGCCACGACTGAGTAGGCCCTCGCCTCCCAAACTCCGAGTCCGGAGTTGGGGTTTGACTGTTCCCAGTTGAAGTAACCGCTGAAGTCGGTCTGAAACTGAATTGGGGGCACACCATCAACCAGGAATCTGTACTGTCCAAAGTCATTTGGGGTCTCTGAGACCTGGGCGGAAACTTGAATGTGATAGGTACAGGTTTTGCCGACCACCCCGGGACACTGGATTTGAGGAGTGAAAACCGGCGCTGACGCTTGACATCCAGCGCTGCTGCATGACGCTTGCACAGCCAGATCTTGCCCGAGTATGAAGAAGTGAGTCTTCTTGAGACTCCGATTGGTCAGGCTGGTGATGGTAGTGGGTGGTAGCGGGCTGCTTCCCTGAAGCTCGACGTGGCCTGGCGTCTGCGCCACCAAAAGCACGGAACTGCTAACAAGGGTTATCAGTCCTACAATGATCGCCTGCGTTCGCCTTGTTCGAAACAACAAATTGGACCGGTTTTCGTCACGAACTTCTAATTGTGCCGCATGCATAGCTCCTCCTCTTTGCACCTTCTGGGCTTCCGCCTTCTCGCTGAAGGTGACTTCCCTCGCTTGAGATAGTGCGCGAAGGCAGGTAAACGTTACTTTGGAGAACCGTCAGTTTTGGTAACAATGAAAAAAGATGACCGGGTCGAATGGGAAGAGGCCAGATGTAACGGGGTCAAGTGGAGGCGGCTCCCGTCGTACGCGCAATAGCTCGACGGGATCGCCGCTTGAATAACCCCTAATCGACATTTGCTTGGGTGAGCTCCCCCGCGGTGAGGCAAATCCGCTGAGCGCCAAATCGCGCGCTTCGGAGACGAAAGCGGTTGTGAAAATCGAGGCCGTTCCAAAAATCCTTCCATTTTCTCCACCCAGCCTGACACCTCAAAGACATTGGGGTTTGGGGTTATTTTTCTGTCCACTCGAGGGGTAGTCAGAAATAAGTGCTTTTATGGCAAACGCATGCAGCCGTGCTGTCCACGCTGGAACTTGGCCTAAGCAAGACGGCGCACTACGCTAAGCAAGATACTAGCGTGGGATAAGACAGCACCAAAGATCTAAACAGAGATGAGTCCTTCTTCTCCATAGGAGGTTCTCGATGTGCCACCAGTCCGGGATTTTAGTGCCATAGCCACCGAGAAATCCGGGATTTTAGTGCCGCGTGACACCCGGAAAATTAGCTCCCGACCGGTGCGCTCTACTCCGCCACGCCGTCATTGACCTGCGCGCAGTCCATGCTCAGCATTCCATTATCGTTGAAGACCAGCCCATAAAAGCGGAAGACACCGCCCACGCTGATCGAACTGGAATTCAGCATCTGTGTCTTGCTATCGGCGTAAACCACCACCGTATTCGGGCTCGTCAGCGCGGCATGGCCCGGCTGCCCCGCCAGTTCGGCGAAAAGATCATAGGGAGCGAGTGTGACGGTATAGGTGGTAAAGCCGCCACTCGTGGAGGTCGCGCTCACTGTGCCATTGATGGCTTGGGGTATGAGCGTTATTGTGGCCGAGGGAAGCGGAAGAGGTAGCGCGCCATTCACGGGGGAAGTATTGGAAGTAACCAGGACGTTCTGACCGGCAACCGCGTCCGCCGCGTTGAATGTTGCGACGAAGGGAAGGTTTTGCAGATTTGTAGACTGACTCGAGATCTGGAAGGTGGCATTGCCATAACCGAATATGTCGTCCAGTTCGGAGATATCGCCCACCGTTTGAACACTGAGCCCGTCAATGCGGGCCTGAGAGGCGTCCGCCGATAGCACCTGGCCGCTGGATAAACTGAGATTCGTTGCGTCCGCGTTATAGACTGCAACGCGCGTAGCCATCAACGATCCATCCGCCTGAAGCGCAACGTCCATGTCAACAGCCATACCTGTGTTCAGCCCTGAGGCGCCGCTTATCCCCTGAAATACAGTGCTGCCATTGGTGCTTACCTGCCAAATGGGAGGATTGCTGTTCCAGTAACCATAGGGGGCGGTCACAGTGAGTCCAGTTCCTGACTCGGCGATGGATGCGATCGCTCCCTCAAGCCCAAGCACCTTGCCGTTGGTGCTGTTCGTCGCCTGAGCTGCTATGACCACGGGAGTCAGGTTGAAAACCGGCGAAACTGCAACAGGGAGAGAGAAACTCTGTACACAGCCACCAGAGAAGGGCGCGGACTGCGAAACCTGCAAATTCAAAACCAGCCCCATGGCCGTTCCTGTGACCTCGATCGGAGCTGGCAGCTTCACCGTTACACTCGGCGTACCCGGCCCATTTATAGCACCGTTGATAAAAAACGCAGTGGACTGCGATTGCAGTCCGACGCACACAGGAGCGGTCCCACCGTATTCTGCGGTAGCGGAGGTGTAAGTATCCTGAGGAATGTTTGCCGTTGCTATCGGTTCAACGTTGCCGTTCAGATGGATGAACTCAGCGCTCACGGGCGTGGAAACCAGCGTCACAGTCTTTCCCGATTGGCTCGTGAGGGTCAAGTTCTTTAGCATTACGGGAAACTGAACCAGTTGATCATTCGCAGTGCTCGACGCCAGCACCACCACGGTTGTGTTTCCAGACAAGGTCTTGCGGCTAGTGCCTCCGCCGCACCCCGAAGCAAAAGCGGTGGTAAGTACGATCGCAACTACGGATAGGGAGCAGGAGAACCGGGATCCACAATATCGCTCAAGGCAAGAAAAGGGCGAAGTCATAAGCCATCCTTTCGTCGCAAGTCAGGGCTGTCCATTATATCCGTGAGGAATGTCAAGAAATGTCAGGATGCTAACCTCCAACCGCATAGGCCACCTAACCAACCGATGCGAGCGCCTTAGGTTTCGAAAGCGACCTAATTGTAAGTGCAAATCTGTCAATTGATGTCCTAATTGGTCAAGAAGCGTAAAATTAGTTGTTGGCTGCAGAAGAACGGGTCCGTTATGCAAAACGCGGCCTATAGACAAACGCTTATGGGGGCGTTTCCCGGATCGATGCCCAATTGGCGAAATTCGCCACTTGTTCATTGACTCCAGAACTGGCCAAGGGAAAGCACACCGTTGCAGCAAACGCTTGATAGCGTCAGTTGAGTGGAGCCAGATTGGTCAGTATTCTCCTTTTTTTGCTCGCGACCCTTTTCCTGCCTTGCTGGCGATCTCATGCCGCCTTTCCGCACTCAGCACTTTGGCTCGTGCACGGCCGCCGCGGCGTCCCATTTCTTCGAATCCATGAATCGAGTAGGTGCCGAACCTGACGCTAAGTTGTCAATCGGGCGAATCGCTTTCGAAGCTGGCCGGGCCTTGCCCGTGACCCTGGGCTCCAATTCCGCCGCGAAGACGGCAATACCAGATTTCGTTCGGGCCGACTGTGTCCTCTCGCCAACCCAGCGGAAATTCTGCACGTAATATAGCAGTGATAATGATCATCTCTCTTGAGGAAACATTCGCGTTGTTGAACAAGTGGAAAGAGCAGTCTACGCTTCTCGCGGTCGCTGGTGAGAACCCCTTTCGAGACATGCTCCGTGGCATAGAAGACCGTGAGGTGCGCTGGTGCGTAGCCAATCCGTCAGAGTATCCAGGACTGACACCGAGCGGGGGTTCGTTGAGTTTGAGGGACCGGCAGGTAGTTTATCGTTGTCCTTGAACTTGGGTTGATGCTCCAGGTCTTGAGTACTGGCACGTCCCGGAACACAATCGTGAAGCAGATGAAGGCCAAAGGGGTTCAGCCGGACGTACTGGTGCGGCAGGCCCAGGCCGAAGCCATCGCGCCCGTGGGCCGGCTGCTTAGCGGCCACCAACAGACAGACCCCAAGCGCCGTGTTAAGGCTCAGGAACATCGGCATGACGTCACTACGCCCGCTAAGCCACCTAGAGTGCCACAGATCGTCGAACAGGAGATAGCCCCAAAAGGAATAAAACAAGCCCACCAACACCAACACTACCTGTAAGGCGCGCTCACGCTTGCCATAATTCCATGGCATCCAATCGAATGCCCGCCCTTGACCGAGTCAACCTATTTGAACTCAAATGTGATGAATGTGGTCGGGGAGTTCCCTGTGTTTGTTGTCGCGTGGCTTATTCCCCGGGCAAACCACTTGATATCCCCAGCCTTCATTAGAATCTCGGAAGAAGGGTGCCCGGTGACTTCCTCGCGGAGCTTCACATCAGATACAGCGACTACAAGCCTGTCGTAGCGTTCGTCGTGGTTTTCTGTACGACCACCAGCCGCGATGGTCATCGTGTATGCACGCATCAAAGGAAACTCGAATAGTTCACCGAAAACCGCATCGTGAAACCGAAATCCACCCATCGGCGTGCCAAAAGTACTGCCATTGGCCTCTAATGCCTCGATGACAAAGAGGTCAGCAGGTCCGGGTGACCTGTTCCTTTCTGAGAGTGTGAACCCACCCTTCGAGGTGTGCACTTCGCCACCCTCCGGACTAACTATTATGGGTTGTCGGCCTCGGACCTCGTTTGCGATCGTGACAGGGCGCGGACTTAGATAGGCGTACAAGTGTCTATGGCGATGCGGTAGAGTTGCTTCACCGGGTTGAAGTTCTAAGCGGAAAACCCTCACCTCGGAATTTTCGAAGAGCAGCTTATGGTGTGGTTCATCTGATATGTCAACAGGCGCTGCGGATGGGACTTCTTGCGCCTGCGCTGCTGTGCACAATAGGATTGCAACAACAACCAAGAGGGGCAGTTTCACCCCTAAATTATACTTTATCCGAGCCGCTGACTCACTGCTTTAACATCCCCATCACCGCAGGCGAATGCGTACTCAAAACCCCTTCCCAGAGGCGGTGCCCCAAGTTATTTGGCGAAGTTTCACGTCGGCATACACACAACACGCTCTTATAAGCTGCGAAAGGGGAGCGGCTTCGACGCGAGCTTGAGTGAGCCTTTCTACCTCCTCCATTCACACTCGCTATTCAGGCCTTCCTCCATATACTCGCGAAAGTTCCGATATGGTGGACAGAGGCCTGGAATCCAGCTGGCTAGGAAATAGGCCTGCCACTCTCCGTCAGGAGAAACCTTGTCGGGGTCCAGCAGCACACAAGCGCAGTCTCCGATGCCAATTTGCAGCCACGACGCAAGGTTTGGATACATGTCCCGATAGGATCCAGCCCAAAGGTTAGCTCCTTCTGGGTCCCGGACGCTGAACCGATCGACTTCATCGGTGCCGTAGAGTCTGTCGATCAAAGCCTGTTGCTCAAAGCCGTTCGATGCCGCGAGGAAAGAGCGGTAGGATGGGGGTAACACCCAGCCGAGGCGGCCCTCGAGCGCCGCGATCTGCTGTTCGCTGGCCGGCGGTTCACCAAGCCAACGCTCCCGCACCTTCTGCTCAGGAACGCGAGCGGCGACCTCCGGATTGCTCAGGCGGAATTCGCTCAGTTCCCTGAGGAACGGCACCCACTGGAACTCATCAGGGCGCGGCTCCGTGGCGACGGCCACTCCGAGCCGCTTCAACGAACTCCTGGCTTGATTGGCGACGCCGGTGTCGATGTCTCCAAGTAGATGCTCCAGCACTTTCGTACCGCGCGGATCTCTAGACCAGCCGACGGAGGCGGCGAGACTCCTCCGCACACGGGGTTCCAGATCGTGACCGGCTTCCAGGGCGGTCTCGATTTCGCCCAGGCCAAATAATTCGGAGGCCGCGAGGGCTCGCTGCCACCGATTGCCTCTGCGAAATAGTTCAGTCAGATAATCGAGGATGCGCCGGTCCCGACCGTAGTTGGCCGGCAGACCGGGAACAACCGCGTAGGAGTTGGCAATTCCACTCCGCAGATCCGCCAGCGTGTTCAGCAACCAGGTTTCTTTCTCTCCGGTCACCGGGCTCATCTTATCGAGCGTCTCGAGAGCGGTCTGACGCAGGCCGGGCAATGAAAGCGCCCCCACAATCGGCATGACATGCATGGCACTGTCTCCCCAGCGCGGCAAGACCCGCACGATAGCGCTGCGAACCGCAACATCGTCGCGCTCGTCTTTGATCATCCAGCACAGGCTCTGGAAAATCCGGTGCTCAAGACATTGGCTGGCCAGCCTCTCGACAGCGTCGATGCGAATGGAGGGGAGTTGTGAGCGGTCGCACGCCAGGCCCTCCCACTCGTCACACTTTGATCGCTGCGGGATAGGTCTTGGCCTTGCCCTCACCCACATCCGAGGCCTCCGCGAATCCGGTCCATCTGGCGGCTTGCTCATAACCAGGCTCCTGCTCGCATATTACTGGACAGCGAGAACGGTTCGTGCGAAATCCCCTCGGTGATGCCTGACGGGTTTACACCCCTTGAGAAGAGCTCGTTGCAGGTTATGAAATTGGCCGCCTTTTAAGAGGCTTGGCCCAAGCGGGAACGCCGTCTGCGAGTCTATGACTGCGTCGGCGGGTTATCCTTCGGCCCGTACACGAAATCCTGTTTGCACTTCAGACAGCGCAACCGCTCTGAATCGAGCCTCATGTGCTCCGCGGGGCGGAGCGTTGCGTGACAGTGCGGACATTCGATGTCCAACGATGCGCGAATGGCTTCGAGGTCGAATTTGCGGCGGCGGGGCATAGGGACAATTTGTTGTCATCAACGAACGTGATAGTCCTAATGATTGTTTTTCTTGTGATGGACTCGCGATTCACCTAGGAACCCCCTTCATTGCATTCTCACCGACACGGCTTCGATGGCCTTCCGCCGCAGAGGTTCAAGGCCCGAACAGCTCCGCAAGCCGAGAGCCCCGCGTGAGCTGCGCCAAATGAGGCGTCGCCTGTAAGCTTTGTGGAATCAGCGCGGAGTAGCGGAGTACTACATCGTTCGCAACGGTGAGGTCGTCGGTTCGATCCCGAGTAGCTCCACCATTTCTCAACAACTTAGAGGCACGGATTCTGCGATTATGTTCCACAACGTTCCAATTCATTCACTACTTTGGCTATTTGACTCTCTTCCAGCATGGCCATCGTGCGCAGCGCTGCTCTCTGTTGTGTCTGTCCGATCTTGTTGACATTGAGCGCTACCACCCATCTGTCCGAGATGGCGCACATGCAAATCACACCGAGGTTGGACAAAGCCGCCGCGCCGGCCGTGAGACCAAGCGCAGCAGCCGAACCCTGCTATGCCCTGATGTTTTCAGGGCACGTCAATCGTCGTCACGCTGTACGCGGGCAGAGTCAGCGTCAGTGACGAGCCGGTGACCGCCATCGTTCCAATCGACGATGGGGTTACCGGATTTCCAGCCGCGCTTTGCGTTGAAGCTGTGGTTGCCGTCATCTGATACATGCTGGCCGTGCCAGACAGGTTCATTCCCGTGATAGCCGCCA
>JBPYDQ010001225.1:0-4608 GCA_051986135.1 Terriglobales bacterium
ATTCTTGGGTAAGGGAGGACGACTTTAGAGATGCGAGGTGACTGAATGCGACGACGAATCGCTACCAGTATGGCGGTGGTGGTATGTGTGGCCAGCCTGGGAGCCGCCGGAGCCGCTGGGGGCCCAAACAGCTCAGAAGCCGATACAACCCAAATCAAGCGGAAGCCCCAGTCGGTTCGAGATTCCAGGCATAAACATGCTTTCAAGCCCTATCAGGTCGGAACAGCATCCTGGTACGGGGAATACTTTCAGGGCAGAGAAACCGCCAGCGGCGAACCCTATGACATGCACGATCTGACCGCCGCTCACCGAACCCTGCCTCTTGGGACCTTCGTCAAGGTCACCAACCTGCGGAATGGCCGATCGGTAGTCTTGCGAATCAACGATCGCGGCCCGGTAGTCGACGGCCGAATCATTGATGTTTCCTATAACGCGGCCCGTGTCTTAGGATTCAAAACACAGGGGCTGCAAAGAGTCCGCCTGGACCTTGTACCATCCAGCACGATTGCCATGGCATCCCCGGCGAGATTGCCATAATCCGCCTAGCATAGTTTCCACGCGGTGGCCTCAGCTGTCCAAACCTGGCACGTTGCCGTTTTTTGTCTTGTCCGCGCCTAAACCGCGATGCGATACTCGAAATACGCTCGAGCAAGGTTAGAACAGCCATGTCGCCACTTCTCACGGGTCCCGCTCCAAAATCCAGGACGGGCTAGCCGGCAATGAAGGATTCTCGCGATCGATTGATCGTGGCCCTCGACGTTTCCTCGGCAGCCGCTGCTCGGCGGATTGTGACCGCAGTTGGCGATTCTGCGCACATCTACAAGGTCGGCAAACAGCTATTCACCGCCGAGGGCCCGTCGATCGTGCGCGATCTGACCGCTTCGGGTCACAAGGTTTTTCTCGACCTCAAGTTTCACGACATACCGAATACGGTAGCTTCGGCAGTGGCCGAGGCCGCAAAACTGAGTGTCACGATGCTCACTATCCACGCCAGCGGTGGAGGCAAGATGCTACGGGCCGCCGTAGAAGCGGCCAGTAAAGCGGATATACCGCCCATGATCCTGGCCGTCACCGTCCTGACCAGCATGCACGATTCCGATCTCCCTGGCATCGGGGTGCGCGGGACGGTGGTGGATCAGACACTGCGCCTGGCCACCCTGGCCATAACGGATGGATGCGATGGGATCATCGCCTCTGCCCAGGAGATTCGCGCAATACGCAGCGAATTAGGCAGTGACTTCGCGATTGTGACACCCGCGGTGCGACCGCCTGGTTCCGCTAGAGGCGATCAGGCTCGGGTCGTGACTCCCGCCGAAGCCATCGCCGCGGGCGCAACCCATATCGTGGTAGGGCGGCCAATTACATGCGCGCCTGATCCGGCCTCGGCGGCGCGAGACATCCTGCAGCAAATCAGCTTTTAGCGCCTGGCTTCAAGCTTCCTTCTTCCAGCGTCGCGCCCGCCAAAATGTCGCCGGGGGGATCGGCAACTAGAGTCTGTTCTTATAGCTTTTCGTAAAAGTCACAGGCTGAGCAGGAAATAAAAACTCCACCCGGAATTCCACGCTCGCGATCCTTGACTCGCTTGACGATGCGTGTCGGCTTGCCACATTTAGGGCAATCTGTACTCTTGGAGGTGTCCATCACCTTCTTGCGGTCTGCGGTCTTGGCGATCTTAGCCATAATGACTCCTGTATTAGAGTATTCCACCCCAAACTGCTTCTGGACATATGTCGGGGGGGCGGGATGAACGCAGAAACGCGTCTTCGAGGACGCCGACGAGAACCGCTCAACTCTCTCCGCCTGCCTGATTTTACAGGACCATATCAAAATTGTCTTGCGCGTGCGCTTTCCGTGGCCTGAATCGTAGCTGTCGAGGGTACTCTGGCAATCATCAGAGGTGATTGTCACCCTTCTGGTACCCGGGCTCGCGGCGCTTTTTGTCCCGGCCACCTACCGGTTCCCAGCCATTCTCGGCAATCCTCGACATCACGGGTGTGGTTAGAATTCCTTCCAGCGGCCCTCGAAACACACGCTCCGGGGGAGTTCGCTCAAGCTGCTCCTGTCGCGAGGATCGCACAGTTTTGAGAAGCAATCGCGCTCAGTCTTGGTGCGCGGCTAATCATTCCAGGGCCGCTCGCCTCGATTTCGCTCCCGGTTCTCGTCTCGAGCCGTTGCTTTTTCCTGATGCTCCCGGTGTTGGTCAATTTCTATTTCTATGAATAGTCGACTCTCAGAAAAGAAGTTTCGGCGCCAGCTACGACCGATGGCGCCCCGATGTTCCCGAGTAGATGCCGACGGCTTGATTGTTCGGGGAGGGTGGGGGCGATGAAGCAGCCCTAATTGCTAACCCCTGCTGCCTCTGCTAGTGTTGAAGGTTTTCTAACCACCCGCTGAGGCGATCACCATGCCTGCCATCAAATTTCGCGGCGTAGACTTTCTCCAATTCGACGGTCTTCTGAGCGACGATGAGCGTCTTGTCCGCGACAGCACGCGCCGGTTCATCGAAGACAACCTGGTTCCCATCATCGAGGAGTGTAACCGCGCCGGCCGCTTCCCGAAGGAGTTGGTAAAGCCAATGGCTGAACTCGGCTACTTCGGCGCTAGCCTGAGGGGATATGGCTGTGCCGGTATGTCGAACGTGGAGTATGGACTGGTCATGCAGGAATTGGAGCGCGGTGACAGCGGGGTACGCTCCTTCGTCAGCGTCCAATCGGCCCTGGTGATGTATCCAATTTATGCCTTTGGCAGCGAAGAACAAAAACAGAAGTGGCTTCCTGCCCTGCAGAAAGGGGAAAAGCTCGGTTGCTTCGGATTGACCGAACCTGATTTCGGTTCGAATCCCGGGGGCATGCGCACTCGCGCCCGCAAAGTGGGAAGCGAATATGTAATCAATGGGGAAAAAATGTGGATCACCTCGGGGACCATCGCCGATGTCGCTGTCATCTGGGCCAAGGTAGAAAACGAGAACGACAAAATCCGGGGATTCATTGTCGAGACCGACCGGCCGGGCTTCAAAGCCGACGATGTTCATGGCAAGTGGTCGCTGCGCGCCTCGGTTACCTCCGGCCTGGCCTTGCAAGACGTTCACGTCCCCGAGTCCAATCTCCTGCCCAACAGCGGCGGCCTGAAGTCACCCCTAATGTGTCTCAACCAGGCCCGCTACGGCATTGCCTGGGGCGCGGTGGGTGCCGCCATGGCGTGCTACGACACCGCCCTGCAGTACTCCCTTCTCCGCAAACAATTCCGCGATCAGCCCATCGCCTGTCATCAACTCGTCCAAGAAAAATTGGCGTGGATGATCACCGAGATCACCAAGGGGCAGTTGCTCGTCTTGCAGGTAGGCCGTCTGAAAGACTCCGACAAAGTCGCGCATCAGCACATCTCCATGGCCAAGCGCAATAATGTCTGGATGGCCCTGGAATGTGCGCGCCTGGCCCGCGACATCTTGGGCGCCAACGGCATCGCCGACGATTACCCCATCATGCGGCACATGATGAACCTGGAGTCGGTCAAAACCTATGAGGGAACCCACGACATTCATACGTTGATCATTGGAGCGTCAGTAACGGGCATCGATGCGTTCTAAAAGCAGCTGATCCAGCGAGTGGACCAAACGGAGGCAGCGCACCGAGCGTGTGCTGTGGCCGATATTCAGATGCTGGTACCGACTATCACGACAGAGCGGTTGAGACTGCGCGCCTATGAACTGGGAGATGCTGCGGAATTGACGCAACTAATCGGAGCGCGCGCAGTTGCGGCGAATCTGCTGCGGGTACCGTATCCGTATTCGGAACAGGACGCACGCGCTTTTATCTGCGCCAACCAAGAAAGCGGAGAAGCCAGATTCGCGGTCGCCCTCGCTGGCCAGGAACGATTGATCGGCGGCATCGGATTGAGACTCCAAACGGCACACGCGCGCGCTGAACTCGGCTATTGGCTAGGCGTACCCTACTGGGGACGCGGTTACGCCACCGAAGCTGCTCGCGCTGTGCTTGAGTACGGCTTCGACACCTTGGAACTACATCGCATCCACGCCTCCGTGTTTCGCGAAAACCTTCAATCGGCTAAGGTTCTTCGCAAAATCGGGATGCGTCATGAAGGCTGTTTTCGCCAACACGTGCGGAAATGGAATCGCTTCGTAGACCTTGAGCTGTATGGAATCATGCGGGCGGAGTGGAAATCCGTTCCCGCACCCGCAACTTGGTGATCCCACACCAGTTGATCAACCCGTCCACGCGGCTTTTCCCATAGAAATTACGCAGAAAAGGACAGATGCGCATCTGGCGGTTCGTAAATCACAGGCAGATGAGCACTGGGCCCAGAATTTCGCTCGTTTACCGTACGGAACACGACAACTCCTGGCCCATCCCATAACCTTGCCCAGGGGCCCGGAGATTCTGCTGGGTTCTCAACCACTGGACGGGTTGAAAACGGAGCTGAAAGGTTTCGCCCGCGTCGACCAAACATTCGACCGAGCCGGATCCGTCATTTCGACAGCAGTATCGACGGCAGGGCTCCGATCGGCGATTCACTGCTTCATACTCTTCCCCGGCGCAACTGATCGAGCGGATATTTCGTACCACGCCACACCACGCCATCGCGCGCCAG
>JBPYDQ010001226.1:0-4237 GCA_051986135.1 Terriglobales bacterium
TCCCGCTCGCGAACAAGGGCGGCACCTGGTATTTCGACACCGAAGGCGGCGAGAGAGAAATATTGTTTCGCCGGATCGGGCGCAATGAAATTTCGGCCATTCACATTTGCCAACAGTTAGTGGCCGCTCAGAAGGAATACTATGGGCAGCACAACGTGTACGCGCAGAAGGTTTTCAGCAGCACAGGGAAGCAGGATGGCCTCTACTGGAGCACGGAGGGCGGGACGGCGGGGAGTCCGATTGGCCCACGCGTAGCCTGGGCGTTTAGCAAAGAAGCTGCTGGGCAAACAGGAGGTACAGCTACGCCCTATCGTGGATACTACTTTGAAATGCTGGGCAGCCGGGGCAAAGAAGGGATGGGCGGCGCGAACAATGTGGTGGACGGCAAAACAACCGGAGGTTTCGCGTTTGTGGCGTATCCTGCGGACTACCGTTCGTCGGGCGTGAACACGTTTGTTGTGGGCACAGACGGCGTCTTATACGAGAAGGATCTGGGGAAGAAAACAGAATCGATCGCCAAGTCCATGAAAGAGTTGAGCCCCGACTCGTCCTGGCAAAAGTCGCAAGAAGGGCCGCAACAGGCGGCTGGAGAACCGCCGAACAACTGAGTCCCAAGGATCGCGCGCGTCAGCCGCTCGGGGCGCGATCGCCCTCAAATCGGCGATACAGGTGGGGATGTCCCGTTGTAGGGACCAGTATCGGATGTGCACTTTCACCCCGACAGTCTTCGAATTCCTGGTACCAAGTCAAAATGCTGATCACGGCCTACAATGGGGAGAACATGCTGACGGCAAAGTGCAGCAATCCAGAGGTCATTGCTCGGGATCGGCCTTCCCTTCCATGAATCGGTCTTTCAGAGCTACCCTGGAGTTGCATTCCGTGTATGGTGGCGCAAGGCTCTGATGGCCACTTTTTGCTTCGTGATGGCCGTCATCGGGGTTGTACGCGGTCTGAACCAGACGAGCCGCTAGACACCGGCCTTAGGAGGCCAAACGTCATGAACTCGATTGCTGGAAGGATTGCCATCAGCCTGCTTGCTGCGCTGTTGCCAAGTGCGTTTCTATTTGCGCAGGCTCCGTCGCACAGAAGCATTGCCATCACCGTAGACGATCTTCCCGCCGTTTCAAGCGGTTATATGTCGGCCCAGGATGTTCTGACGTTGACCGGGAAACTCGTGGGAATACTGCACGACCAGAGAATTCCCGCTGTCGGTTTTGTGAATGAAGTGAAGCTGTACAAAACGGGCGAGGTCGACGATCGCATTCGAGCCTTGAATCTGTGGCTTGAGAATGGATTGGAACTCGGCAACCACACTTTCGCTCACACCTCGCTGAATCGCGTGCCATTGCAGACATGGCAAGAAGACGTCGAGCGTGGCGAGACGGTCACGCGCATGCTCCTCACCCAGCACAAAATGCAGCTCCGTTATTTTCGCCATCCATTTCTCGACACCGGGCGCGACTTACAAACCCGACGTGTAGCGGAGGCGTTTCTTTCCCTGCGCGGTTACAAGATCGCGCCCGTAACCATGGACGGCTGGGACTGGATGTACGCTGGCCTTTACGACGATGCAAAAAAACGTGGTGACAGTGCCTTGCAGCAGCGGCTTGTCGATAGCTATCTGGAGCACACCACAGCGGTCTTCGATTTCTATGAGAAAGCCTCCAACGATTTGTTCGGCTACGAGCCTCCCCAGATCCTCCTTCTACATTGCAACTGGCTCCAAGCGGAGCATATCGGCGAAGTTTTCGACCTGCTTCGCAAGCGAGGCTATCGGTTTGTGTCGCTCGAGGATGCGCTGAGCGACGGGGTGTACAGCTCTCCCGACGAGTATGTCGGCGAAGGGACCGGCTGGATCGAACACTGGGCCATTACGCGTGGCCGGCACCTCCAGAACAGCCCGCAAGTGCAGGAGTGGGTGCTGGAGAGCAGCAACAAGTTGAGGCAGCAATTAGGAATACTGCCGACGCCGTCTCCCGACTGGAGCCGGTGAGCAATCAATCCTAAAGCGTGGAGGAAGGACTGGAGGAGACGCGAACGGTGCATCGCTTGGGCATCGGAGGCGTATTACGGCGGAAACTGGCCACTACCAATCCGATCGAATCGTGCTTGTCGACAGCGCAGCGGGTTGCCCGCAACGTAAAACGCTGGCGAAAGGGAAATCAACCGCTGCGCTGGAACGTTACGGGACTCCTGGTAGCAGAGAAAAGGATCCGACGCATCAAAGGGTATCAAGAAATTCTGTCACTGAAGGAACGGCTCAATCCGACGCGCGTTCAGCGGGAGCTGCGTAACGTAGAAGTCGCTTGAACGCGCTTTAAGGTAGGTTTAGAGTGCCGAACGTCGAGAGTGGCCGCAATCAACTAAAACTCGGACATCCTCGGCGCCCTCAGGTCGTGGTCAGTCGGCTAATCGCAAAACTGACCTATGGTACTTATTTGGGGAGTAACGCGACAGCACCGGTGTTGTACCTATGTTCCCATGGGCGTTAGGTTGTAGCATCGCGCAAGGTCATTGATGTTCGTGCGCAACGCCGCCCAGTAGCGTGCGGCCTGCGTGCCATAATTCCCTTTAGTCATCACTTGATTGACGCGACGCGCGCTGTCCATAACCTGCTCCATTTGTGCCTTCGTCTCCAAATAATTTGACGTCGGGTCGAACTTGCGCCGCAGACGGTTGGTGGAACGATCCAGGTCGTCCATGGCGTCTTCGAGATCGTCCTTTGTTTGCTTGGCTTGATTTCTCCGAGTTCCCGTGTCCCCTGAATTTCCACTCTGTCGGCGAGTTGCTGCTCCGCTGCTCTGCGCCGATGCGGCTCGGTCCTTGGCGTCGTCCCCACGGTTGTTTAGATACTTCTGGAATTCATCCACGCCGTCTTCCACTTTGCGGATGCGGTCGGCTACCTGAGCCTTTGTAAATGGATTCGTCTGGGCACACATCCTCGTCGAAAGGCTGGGAGCGGAACAGATCACTGTGCAGCAAAGTACAGCTCGCATTCTCCAGTGCATACTTCCCCCTAATAAAAGGCGTCGATCACTCCAACTTCGCCTCGTGGATAGATTCTAGCAGCAGGCCGCGGGAGTAACTAGGTTTCCCTAAGGTTATGTTTGGGCTCGGTAGAAAACACAAGTCTCGTGCATTCCATGAGAAGGCCACCTAGGAACAGAAGAGAGCCGAAAAGCCAGTCACCGATTACCTCATTTGACTGCGTCTAGGGATTTCCCCAGTAGCCTAGCACTCACTCTCATCTTATGCTCAAGTCGGTCTTTTCAATCTGTGGGGTATGTCCAGGCAGATTTTGATCAATCTCAAGGAGGGCAAGCGTGAAAAAACTGCTGGTAGTGGTGTTGGTGGCAGGAGTATGGATGTTGTGCGGAGCGAGGGCAAACGCCCAGACAACTCCGCCACAAGAGAGCAATCCCCATGTTATCAGCAATCAGGATTTGGACCTGCTTCGGAAAGATCTTCGCTCGAAGAGAAAACAGTTAGTTGCGGCGAACTTGAAGCTAACGGACGCGGAAGCACAAAATTCTGGCCAATATACGATCAGTACACAACGGAGCTAATTGCAATCAACGACAAGAAGTTCGGCCTGATTCAAGACTATGCTGATAACTGGGGGAAAATGACGAACGAGCAGTCTTTGTCGTTTATCCGGCAGTGGTTGGACGCGGACATTGCGGTAGCACAGTTGCGGCAGAAGTATGTGCCCATCGTGTCCAAAGTACTGGACGGAAAGAAGTCGGCAACTTTTTTTCAATTGGACCGCCGTATTGCGATGATGATCGAACTGCAGGTGTCATCGCAGATGCCGTTGGTACAGGCACAGGAGTAGGAGGAACTTGGTTCGTTGTCGACCGAGGCTGCGAAGGCTAGGTCCACTAAGCGGTAAGTGGTGCCTGGCTGGGTCAACTCCTGGGGAAGTCGGGAAATCGGAGAGGTTCCAGAGAGTACCCATCTGGCCGGGTGGCCGTGTGAACGTTAACCAGATTAGGAGCCACACGTGATTGCAGCGCCGAAGCTGTGGGCAGAGCCATGATGGCACCGCATCCGGAGACGTGGCTGCCTGTGCCACACTTGTATAACGAGGTGATCATGCTGGCCATTCGGCTTCCGCAGTCCATCGAAAAGCGCCTCGAGGAGCTGGCCCGGCGCACCGGGCGTACCAAGTCCTACTATGTCCGCGAAGCTATCCTCGAACACTTAGAGGGTCTTGAGGATCTGTATCTGGCAGAAC
>JBPYDQ010001227.1:0-3667 GCA_051986135.1 Terriglobales bacterium
TTTCTTGATTTCCTGCTCGCCTCCCAAGTACTTCTCCGTAGTTTGAATCGACGAGTGCCCAAGTAAAAACTGAATTTGTTCCAGGTCGCCGCCAGCTCGCCGGCACAATTTCGCGCACGTGCGACGCTCATACCGCATGCGGCATGAGCGCCGCTATGCCGAATACCGGACTATGCCGAATTTGCACATGAGAATTTCGTGTTTGGCGCGGAGTTCACGCAAAATCACGATCAGGTCAATTCGGCATAGCCGGGAGGGAGTTAAAGGCCTTTCAGAAAGGCCAACAGGTGATCATCAGGCCGATAGAGACCTGCTTGCGCGTTGATCGGGGTTGTCTTTGCAAGCATCTCTTCCTTGATGGCGAGATTGGCGTCCAGATAGATCTGGGTAGTTTCTATTGATTCGTGTCCCAACCATAAGGCAATCAGAGCACGATCAACGCCCGACTGCAGCAACTCCATTGCTGTTGTGTGCCGGAGAACGTGAGGTGAAACGTGCTTCTGGGCCAGTGATGGGCATGTCTTTTGTGCCACTGCAGCGTACTTGCGAACCAAATGCTGGACTGCGTCCGGGCTGAGTCGGTTTCCCCGTACCGTAGGGAACAAGACTCTCGAGCTGTCTTCACCCTGTTCTCTGACCCACGCCGTTAGTACGATGACAGTGGATTTGGCCAAAGGAGTGCATCGTTCCTTACGTCCTTTGCCTTCACATCGAATATGCGCTCCTTTGGCAAGGCTGATGTCCTGTTGTCGAATTGAGATGATCTCAGAGAGGCGGAGGCCGGTCTGAATGGCTGTCAGGAGAAGCGCATGATCGCGTCGACCTAACCATGTATCTCGGTCCGGAGCCGCTAACAACGCATCGATCTCAGGACGAGTGAGGAAACCCACAAGCGGGCGGGAGTGCCGCTTGTTGGGAATTGCGAGCACGCGTTGGATCAGCCCAGCGTACTGGGGTGCTTCCAGCGCAATATAGCGAAAAAATGACCGAATCGCAGTCAGGCGCAAATTGCGACTCCGTGGAACATTCGCGCGAGTGCTTTCTAGGCTATCCAGGAACACTCCTAAAAACGGCGCCTGCAGGTCCTCAAGCGTTAGCCGTGAAGGAGCTTTAGCCAATCGCTGCTCAGCAAACTGCAAAAGCAGGCGAAAGGTATCTCGGTAAGAGGCAATCGTGTGGGGACTCGCTCTGCGTTGGCCGATCAGACGTTTGGTAAAGAATGACTCCAAGAGAATTGGGAAGCTGGTCTCATTTTTCATCGACGAACCTCCCAGCGTTTCTCCAGTTGTTCTACGGCCGCCCCCATTAGCTCCGGCGTACCACTGACGTACCAGTAAGTATCGGTGACATGGGCATGACCGAGGTAGGTGGATAGGACCGGTAATCTGCGCCTGACGTCTTCTCCCATGCGCTGCCAGTGCAGCAAGGTCTCGACTGCAAAGCGATGACGAAAATCGTGCAAGCGAGGGCCCCGGCGGGCTGAGACACCACGAATACCAATCTGCCGCGACAGGGTGTAAAAGGTGCGACGAACCTGTCCTTCATCGAGCCGTGCACCACGGCAAGAAGGAAAGAAGTATCCACTATCCCGACTCCCGAACTGATGGTTCCGGCGAACTGCGTAGTCAGACAGAATCTTCATGCTCGAAGCATGGAGAGGCACTAGTCGGGATTTTCCGAACTTGGCTCCACGGATGGTGAGAACGCCTTCCGACCAGTCGATATCTGCGCACCGTAGGTTGAGGGCTTCGCTGATGCGCAGACCTGTGACGGCAAGAAGGCCGAGTAGGCAGTGGTACGTGAAAGGCTGCAGGCTGTGGGTAGCCCGCATTTTCTTAGCTGCATCCAGTAGTTGAACAATCTGTTCCGGGGAATAAAGATAGGGTTTTGCACGGGTGGCGCGAAACGGCAGCAGACCGCCAGGTGGAATCTCAGTTCTTGCGTCAATTGCGCTCCAGTAACGTGCAAATCCGCGGACAACAGTTAACCGGGCAGCCCACTCGACCGCCTGAAGGTGCTTGGGTTGCGTGGCCCACAGGAGGGTAAGCCGAGAGGTGATTTGTGACGTGTTCTCCTGTTCGAGAAACGACGCGAATTCTTCCAGAAGGCGCGTATGTTTCTTGAGTTTGAATCCCAAGCCTCTTCGCAAGGCAAGATAGTCCTTAACGGCTTCGCGGACAGTCTTCATTGCGCACCTCCTGGCCAGGGAAGGGCTAAGCTGCGTAGTGCAATCAAATCAACTTTGGCATAGAGGGCGGTTGTGTTTGGACTTTGGTGACGGAGTAGCTCGCCAATGTCATCGAGGGAAACTTCTTGCCGGAGCAGATCGGTGGCCAGCGTATGGCGAAACAGATGCGCTCCCTTCCGGGCAGAATCGACGCCAGCCTTTATCAGCGCCCGCTTCACAATGGTGGAGACGGTGATGGAGTGTGCAAAACCACGCAGGGGAGCCCGATGTCGGAGGAACACCCGGCGACTGTCACAGTGGGGGCGTCCGGAATGCAGATAGAGTGCGATGGCCTGACCCACATCAGTCGGCAACGGCATCTGTGCCAAGCGTCCACCTTTGCCACGAATAGTGATTCGAGCCTGATCCCAATCAATATCAGCCAATTCCAGAGCAACAATCTCGCAGGCCCGCAGACCGAGCCGGGCGAGCAGCAACAGAACAGCGTAGTTCCTCTTGCCCTGTGGTGTTTCCCGCTCACAATGATCAAGGATGCGTTGTACTGCACCAGGAGGTAGAGACTTTGGCAGAGTCGAAAGAGACCACATGGCTACCGGCGGCACGCATCTTGCCGCATCGATGGAGATCTCGCCCTGGTGTCGCAGGTAGCGCAGGAGAGAGCGTAAAGCGGTCACGAGCAACTTCGCAC
Source organism: Terriglobales bacterium (assembly GCA_051986135.1). GTDB lineage: Bacteria > Acidobacteriota > Terriglobia > Terriglobales > Acidobacteriaceae > Gp1-AA122. The sequence goes on from JBPYDQ010001227.1 coordinate 2,877, forward strand.
GCCCCCGGCTCAACTGGCGTGAGCGTTGTTGGACAAAGTCCGTTACGTCCTCGGCACGAAGCTCGGCTAGATTCAAGTCGCCATTGCCGAAATCACCGGACAGAAATTCCTGAGCAAATCGTACAAAGTACTCCACGGTCGCTGCTGCGAGACCGCGTTCCTGAAGGAGATAGCAGCGGTAAGCCTCTATGAACCGCTGCTGATAGTTGACTGGTTTTGGTGCCTTGGGAAGGGCCACGCCGATTCGGCGTAACATCGCAAGAAGCCGGTAAATGGTGGCAGATTCTGCACTGTGAACGACGCCCGGGTCGCGTTCCAAGAATCGTCGAACAATAGCTTCATCTAGTCGGCACAAGTCGAATGACTGATCGCCGAGCCATCTGCTGAATCTGGCGATCGCGTACATCTGCACTAGCGCCGATGTCGGCACAAAACCCAGTTGCTGAATATGTTGTAGGTATGCGTCGAGGTAGGGAGCTAACGGACCCACCCGAAGCCGAAGAAGTACATTGGGATCGATGAAAGTTTTCATCTTCCCACAATGTTGCGACGCCGACTATGCCGAACTGTACTTTGGCCCCAGCCGAACCATCGCGATCACTACCGACAAATTCGGCATAATCCGGCATTCGGCATAGCGCCGCTCATACCGCATGCGGCATGAGCGCCGTACCTGCGCCAAACTATGCCGCAAATCGGGCGGGGAACTTGAGCAAATTCAACTGCTGTTGGGGCATGCCTCGATACAAACCACAGAAAGGTACTTGGGGGCGGAGCAGGACCTGTCCGTC
>JBPYDQ010001228.1:0-4161 GCA_051986135.1 Terriglobales bacterium
AGTTGGGTGTCGTCAAAATCTTCGACGTGGATGGCCACACCATTGACGAATGCAGCGAACCTTGGGGGCAGCTTGGTCGATGCGCCGATTACGGTCGAGCTGCCGCCATTGAAACCGAGGGAATTCATGTAGGTCTGCAAGATGTCGGCTGTCTGAAGTTTCGAACCAGCTAGCGCCAGGCCGATCCCATCCAAGAGCGATTTCTTCCCAAGGTCGATAACGTCGGGAGGAATATCCGCAAGTTGCGTTTGCACCACAAACTCCGCCACGTACTTGGTCAGGCCGGCGGTCCTTGGAAAGGGAACCGAACAGGATGAAGGGGCCGCAGAGTCGGCTGATCCCGCCGCCGATTTCGCGAGAACACCCAACCCGGCACCGATGCTCATCGAGGTTCGCAGAAAATCGCGCCTTCTCATCAGACCCCTGGAAATGCTCAGTGAAAATCGTTCTTAACGACCTGTCCACCCTTCATGACGAATCCGACTCGCTCCAGTTCCGTTACATCTACGAGCGGATCCCCCGAGACCGCCACCACATCCGCAAACTTCCCGGGCTCGAGGGAACCGACCCGATCCTCCCAGCCCATCAGTTTGGCTGCTTCGATGGTAGCAGCGTGCAACGCTTGCGCAGGCGTCATTCCAAACTGGACCATGTACTCGAATTCTTTGGTCTGTGAACCGTGCGGAAACGGACCAACACCTGATCCGAAAGCGATTTTCATTCCCGCTTTTACCGCACGCCGAAAGCTTTGCTCGGATACTTCCGCTACACTGTGACCACCATATTTCTTTTGATCGCGTTCCTTATCCAGCTGGTAGTGATAGAGAGTCGGCACCAGGTAGATACCCTTGGTAATCATAGCGTTGATCTCGGCATCGGTTAGGTCGACGCCGTGCTCAATGGACTGAACGCCACTGGTGATGCAATTGTCCAGCCCCTCTCCCCCAAAGGCATGGCATGAAACCTTACGGTCTTTTTTGTGGGCCTCATCCACAATCGCTTCCACTTCTTCGCGGGTCAAGGTGGGAGGGTTCACCATTTTGCCGTCTGGAGTAAAGCTGAAGTCGTAAGTGGAGTAGACTTTGATGAGATCGGCGCCGTGCGCTACTTGATCACGAACAGCTTCGCGAGCGGCCCAAGGGGAATCGGCCACCGCGAGGGCCATGGGGATGGGCACCTCAGGAGAATAACCTTTCAAAATGAATCCGCCGGTGGCTTGGATTCCCCGGGTTGCGACTTGCATTCGCGGACCGCTCACGATGCCGCGAGTGATGGCATTGCGCAAGTCCACATCGCTGTACATCGCGCCGACGGTTTTGAGGTCTCGCAGGGTGGTGAAACCCGACAACAGGTCTTTCTGGGCATTGGCGAGTGCAGTGAGGGTACGGTATTGCCATGAGTCGTGTAGGACCTGGAGTTCAAGGTCGGGGCCGTTTTCGAAAACGTGACTGTGGGCGTCAATGAGACCCGGCAACACAGTAGCCCGACTGAGGTCAATCAGCTTGGCGCCGGACGGAATCGTCACCTGGCCGGAGGCGCCAACTTGGGTGATCTTGTCGTCTCGAATGACGATGACTTGATTAGTCAGCAGCCTGTCCGATTTGCCATTAAACAACCGCCCTGCACGAATTACCGCCCAATGCTCGTTGTTTACGGTGTTTTGGGCTGAAGCAATCGTGAGAGCGAAGAACAGCCACCCGATTAGGCAGTGCTTCCTATTCATGCAGGACTTGCCATGGTCTCTGTCATAGATGAAGACGGAATGAATGGGAAATAAAACTTCGTTCAGACTCGAGTCCCATAGCAGTGCGAAGAAGCTGGCATTGACGAGCCGTTATGCTTGAGTACTGGATGCACCGGCCCAGGAGGGAGCGCCGCCCGGGATCGAGTATTCGTGGTCGCGAGCCAGTGGCAGTTCGACACGAAATCTGCTTCCTTCACCCTCCTGGCTGGAAACCTCGATCTCGGCGCCGTGTGCACTGCAGATGGCTTTCACGATAGCAAGTCCCAGACCAGCCCCTCCCCAATCTCTGGTGCGTGCTTGGTCGGCGCGATAGAAACGTTCGAAAACATGGGGAATCGCGTCGGGTGGTATCCCCAACCCATTATCGAATACTTCGAGGAATGCATTGCCTTGATTTGAGCCGACGACCACGCCCACCTGGCCACCTTCGGGGGTGTATTTAATGGCGTTGTCGATAAGATTCACCACAACCTGTTTGAGTTTCGACTGATCCCCAATCACGCGAACGTCCGGATCGATAGTACAGCCTAAAGTGAGGGATTTTTCTTCTGCCAGGAGTCTCATCTGGTCAGCGGTAGAGGCGGCCAGTTCTCCCAAGTTCAGCAGTATTTTCTCCATCCTCACCTCACCGGCGTCAAGCCGTGAGAGGGCCATTAAATTTTCCACGATCCTCGACAGCCGCTGCGTCTCTTCCAAGGCGCTTCCAATCTGGTCCACGATTGCGGCCGGTAATTTCGCCTGCTGCACTATTTCTTCTAATTCAAGTTGCAGAATGGTTAGTGGAGTCCGCAGCTCGTGGGAAGCGTCCGCAGAAAATCGATTGATGTGCTGAAAGGCATCTTCCAGACGGGCAATCATCCGATTGAGAGAGATGGAAAGACGTTCCAATTCGTCTCCCGTTTTTATAACTGGCAGCCGTTCACTAAGGTTGGTTGAAGTTATGCCTTCCGCTCTCGAAGTGATCTCGGCGACCGGCCGGAGTGAGCGACGCATGAGCCAGTAACCGCCGAATCCCGCCAGGGAAACCAGAAACGGCAGATAAAGCGCTACCAAGCGCAGCAGGCCGTTCAATACGGTCTCGATTTCAGCATACGAGATGCCATGCTCGACGATATAGCGGGTGCCATCTGGATTGGTGAACGAGAGGCTCTTAATCAAGAGCGTCTTTCCCCCGGGCAGCCGGACTTTTCGGGAAGATTCGGTTTCGTATCCACGCTTCAACCAGGGAACCTGCGCAGGGTCAAAACTGCCATCCTTCGGTCGGCCAGAAAGATAAATGATCTCACCATCCTGTCTGGTGACACGGATGAAGTTGCCGTTCGCCTCCGGAGCATACGCTTCCTCGATTTCCTGGTCGATCCAGTGAGGTCGCTTGAAGCGCATTTCGGCAAGCAACTCGGTGCCGATGGAGCGCGACTGCTCGGCTAGAGTTCGGGTGGCATCTCGGACGAGGTATTGTTCCAAGCCGAGGTAAACAGATACGGCGAACAGCAGGAGTGCGCCAGCAAGCAGTCCCGCGTACCAGGCGGTGAGCCGGAAGCGAATGGAATGAACGTTCATGGTTGGGCTCCGCTGCTGATGGTGTAACCCATCCCGCGAACGGTTCGGATCAATTTTCGCTCGTGGGTTTCGTCCACCTTGTTTCTCAAATGACGGACATAAACATCCACGATGTTAGTAATTCCGTCGAAGCTTTGATCCCACACATGCTCGATGATCATAGTACGCGAGAGCACCCGTCCCGTGTTTGACATGAGGTATTCGAGCAATGAGTATTCTTTCGAAGTAAGTTCAATTCGTTTGCCGGCGCGACGTACCTGTTGGGAGAGGCGATCAAGTTCCAGATCGTCGACCCGCACTACACTGCTTCGAGTGACTGGACCACGGCGCAATAGCGCCTTCACCCGCGCCAGAAGTTCGGCGAATGCAAAGGGCTTGGTGAGGTAGTCATCCGCGCCCGCATCGAAATTCCCAACCTTGTCCGCCACGGCGTCACGAGCGGTGAGAATTAAAACCGGAACAGTTGAGTTACTGCGACGAATGCGCCGGAGCAGTTCTGTTCCGTTCATGCCAGGCAACATGAGATCGAGAATCAGAAGATCGTAGTGATAGGTGGTCGCAAGCTCGAACCCGGTGTTGCCATCGTTGGCAACGTCGACAGCAAAGCGTTCCGCGGTGAGTCCTCGAGCCACAAAGTTGGAAACTTTTGTCTCGTCTTCCACCAGCAGAATCCGCATAATTACCCCTTCCCGCGTGTATCCGTGGAGTATGAATCGGATCGGAAACGTAAATCAAGCTGATTCTTCGGAAGCCCGCGCTCTGCCTCACATATCTACCAGAACCAACGTCGATGCGACAACTCCAAGCTGGCGGCCGGATCCGCACATTAGGGATTCACCTTAGAGCCCACTCCGCAT
>JBPYDQ010001229.1:0-6207 GCA_051986135.1 Terriglobales bacterium
CGCTGCATTGCGCGGCGTGGAGACAATCACGTTCAGCACCAGCGCCGCGGCGGCTAATACGAACAGCAGTGGGGTCCAGGGATACAGGGGAACCAGGTATGGCCTGGGCAGTTCCCGATGCCGGCGGCGATAGGCGAAAATGCTGGCGGCTCCCAATCCGTAGAAGATCCAAGCCACAAACATTGTGTAGTTCACTAGTTCCTCGAATCTTCCCAGGCATGCGAGAAACGCCGACCAGACTCCCAAAGCGGTAATGGCCAGGGCCGGCGTACGAAAGCGGGGATCGACTTCGGCCAGCTTGTGGAAGAACAGTTTGTCTGCGGCCATCGCATAGAACACTCGCGGAGCGGTCAACGAAACCGAGTTGATAGCGCTGAAAACGGAGATAAGGATGATCAACGACACCAACCTGGCGGCGTGCCCGCCCAGTGCGGTTGCCATGGAGGCGGCCGCAATCGTGTCGGTTTGGGCGGCTCGTTCCGGTCCAAGAGCCGCCAGATATCCGAGGTTCGCCAGTAGATAAACCAGTACAACCAGCACAACGCTCGAGAAAAGGGCACGAGGGAAGTTATGCTGCGGAGCGACCGTCTCGCCGCCGCAGTAAGTCACAAACTGCCAACCCTCGTAAGCCCATAACACGGTCACCATCGCCAGACCGAAACTTGAGATCAACGACGCGCCGCCATGGGCTGGCCACAATTCTCGAGGAATTCCCGCATATCCATGCCCGAGCCACAGCAACGTTGCGCTCATGGCCAGTATGAGAAGAAGCTTGATCAGCGTGGTCCAGTTCTGCAGATCGGCACTCGGGCGTGTACCCCATACATTCACAGCGGTGACGATTGCAATTATCCCGACGGCTACAAATTTGTCGCTCGACGGACCGAGAGGGACGATCGTGGCCAGGTAGGTAGCGAACGCGACCGCCAACGATGCGATTGTGCCGCTCGAGATTGCCAGGAACATGGCCCAGCCATAAAGAAAGGCGGGAATCTGCCCGAAACCTTCGCGGAGGTAGACGTACAAGCCGCCTGACACCGGCCGCATTGCAGCCAGCTCACCGTAAGTGAGCGCCCCCAACAGGGATAGAACGCCGCCTGCAATCCAAACCAGGGAAGCTAAGGCGACCGAGTGATTCACCTGGCGGAGAATGGTGCCTGGTACGAGAAATATTCCTGAGCCGATAACCGATCCGATGATGAGCAGAACTAAATCCAGCAGGCGCAGAGTGCGAACCAACTGGGTCATGGACGAGATCCATGGAAATCATTGTGGCAAGGCATCCTGTGTCGATCGCTTCCCGTCGTCTGACTAGGGCACCATGCTCGGAATCCAGTAAGCCTGAGCAAACGCCAGCACCCCAAGCAACCCCGCAAGAACAATGCTGTGCCAGAATGTCCGCCTTAGAACGTCCCCTTCTCTCCCGATGAGCCCAATCGTGGTAACACCTACGGCGATATTCTGAGGAGAGATCATCTTACCGCTGACCGCACCGGAGGAATTGGTTGCGGCTAGCAGCACCGGGCTGAGATGAAGGTTGTGGGCCGCTGCAACCTGAAGATTGCCGAACAGCAAGTTGCTCGAGGTATCACTCCCGCTGAGAAAGCACGCGATCCATCCGAGATAACTGCTTACGATGGGGAATATGGCGCCCACTCCAGCGACTGCCGCGCCAATCGTGTAGGCCATGCCAGAATAATTGAATAGATAGGCCAGCCCTACAATCATGAGCACGGTCAGACCGGGAGTTGCCAGTTGACGACCCGCTTTCATCCCCGATTCTACGAAGATCGCCGGCTTTACGCGAAAACATAATGCCGTCAATCCAGTCGCGACTAAGACCGCAGTGCCACCGGTTAAAGGCTGGAACAAGTAACTCGCGGTGTACGGCTTCTGATAAAGCGTGATCAGCACGCCGTTATGCAGGCTGCCCATCGCCACCGGAAATTGTCCCCGCTGAGACAGCTTGAAGTAGGACCAAAGGATCATCACGACGCACAGAGAGGCCCACGGCAGCCAAGCCTTGACCCCCGCTTCGGGCGATAGGCGCTCGTATACAGGATGTTTGCCGGACTCAGTGGCCACTGCCGCGCCGACAGGCCTCATCCCGGTTCCTTTCCGGAGTTTCAAATAAGCGGTAAGGGCGCCAATCGAAGTCAGTGCTGCAACAATATCGGTAACAAATGGCCCCCAGATGTTCGATACCAGGAACTGTGCCGCGGCAAAGCTGCTTCCACCGATCACTGCTACTGGCCAGTTCCGGCGCAGACCCGCGCATCCGGCAACAACCAGGGTCAAATACGCCGGGAGAAAAAAGGAGAGCAACGGGAGCTGGCGGCCGACCATGGACGAGAGCTTCATCAGGTCAATTCCGGTGACTCCGGCCAACGCAACGATGGGAACTCCTAGCGCGCCAAACGCCACTGGCGCCGTGTTGGCGATTAGCGAGATCACCACCGCGCGAATAGGTTCAAATCCGAGTCCGACCAGGAGAAAACCGGTCACCGCCACCGGGGCTCCGAACCCGGCGCTCCCTTCCAGTAACGCTCCGAAACTGAAGGCCACCAGGATTGCTTGAATCGAGGCATCGCCGGAAGCATGCTGTTCTATCCACTTGCGGAGCAGGTCGAACGATCCCGCTGTTACCGACAAGTTGTAAAGCCACAGAGCATTGAAGACAATCCACAGAATGGACCAGATGGCAAAGACAAATCCGTAAACCACGCTCCAGGCGGCTAAATGAAGCGGCATATGCCAGACGGTCAACGCCAGGGTAGCTGCGCTCAACAGGCCACAGGTGGACGCCAGCAGGCCTCCCCGACGCAATACTCCCATCAGGATCAGCACAACGGCGAGAGGGACCGCGGCTACCAGCGCCGATAGCGCAGTCGAATGAAACGGATCCAGGGGTTGAGGCCAAATTACAGCCAAGCTCATCCCAAACCCTCGTCGGCAACTTGATCAGCGAGCATGCCGCACTTCGCGGCCGCAATGATACTCGTGGCCGCACTCGCGTTCCAGTTATTTTCCAGTCGATACCTAAGGGGAGCGCCGTTCTTGAAGGCGCGTGTTACGGCTAACCCGCGCTCCAAGTCAAGGTACTTCGGCAATGCCTACCTTGTTGACGCCGCTACAGGCGATGTACACCTTACCCTCCGCGGTAGCAGCCATATTCCTGATAACACCGCCGCCGGATGGCACAGCCGTGGATGAGAATTTTTTCGTCTTGGGATCGAACCGCACCAGCCTGTTCGGTTTTGTGCCGCTCTCGGCGTACCACACCGTGCCGTCCGGAGTAACTGTGATCCCATAGGGATTAGAGTTGTTGCCGCCGGGTGAGGCCCATTCTTGCACGTGCTTGGTGGTCGGATCGAAGTGTCCAAGATATCCGCGCTCGTAATCGGTGTAGTAGATGGTGCCGTCGGAGGCAAGGGCCAGCCGACGCGGGCGAGCATCGGAACTCGGCAGCCTGTATTCGGTGATCGCCAAAGAATTCGGGTCAAGGCTCGCCAGCTTATTGCTTCCGAATTCGCAAAAATATGGGACTCCGGATTTGGTCACAACGATGCCATAAGGCACGGCATGCGCCGTAGGCACTCTGGCTAGTTTGATTTCACCGGATTTGGGATCTAGTCGTCCAATGAGGTTGGACTCTTGCGTGGTAAACCATAGAATTCCGTGCTGATCAAAGACCGGTGTGTGGGGATCGATCTCCGCGCCCGACGGCCGGTATTCGGCGATCTCGCCGCTCCTCGGATTCAGTTTGCCCACATATCCCTTGAAGATCGCGGTGAACCAGATATTGCCGTCTCGGTCCGCGGTCAACCCATGAGGCCCCGAATCCGGGGTTTTCAGCGGATATTCCTTGAACTGACCCGTCTTCGGATCAAGTCTTCCCAGCTTGTTTGCCATCTGAGCTGTGTACCATAGCGATCCGTCGGGCGCGACGGCAGGATCGTGCGGACGGGAATTCGGTGTGGGCACTTCCCATTCCTTGATGGTCACCTGCGAAACCGCCGACGCCAGATTCACAACTACGACAACCAAAAGCAGAGCCTGAAAAATCACTCTCTTCCAAGCCATAGATCACCTCGGGTCGTAATTCTTTGACTTTGGATGATCATCGAAACCACGAGATTCGGCAAGAGCTTTACAAGTTTTTACTCTTTACGGTGAGTCCTAATCCGCCTGCCGGTGTTCTAACTAGCGTAGGAGAGAGGATCACAAGTTTATGCTTGCCAACCGATCATCGCGATTCGTGTTCTCGGCTCCGGTTGTCGCCGATCTTCTCTGCGCAGCAACAGCTGCCTTTCCCTCTTGGGCAATGTTGCTGTCCAGCGTGTACCTGATGTTGATTTGTGGTTTGCAGTCATTGGGGTTTCGCCGCCTCTGGAATGGGTGACGAGTTCGTGCTAGCTCGTCGAGGGGAAGCCGACGATTAGGGAAAGTTCCTAATAACTCGCGTGGAGGATTTTCCTGCGCATATCCGGCCAGAATTCCTTCATCACGTTGAAGAAAGCGTCTAGGGCGATCTGTTGGCCCCACTTATTTACCGTTTTTGGAAAAGAACGGTCCGCCGGGGGGTAGTAGACATTGGAGATGCCGGCGGCGACGAAATTACCGCCTAGTTCGGAAACGTTGAACTGGTTGCCACCTTCATCGTCTCGCGTAATCACTTCGCGGCTGAGCGCATACCCGGTACGACGCCAAAATCCGCCTTTGCCTTTGGTGAAATAGCGCGGATCCTGATGCAGGGCGATGGGGAATACCGCCTCGGTCATGAAGTTCCCAATACCCTGGTCCGCGAAAGCGCCGCCGTAATATTTCCCGAATCCCGCCGCTCCCTGTCCGAACGACGGATATTGCCGTTGGGCCATGGCCATACCCGCGAAGACTCCCGCCACCAAAAACGCCGACGGGTCGAAAGAGTCGTCGAATGCCACCCTAAATTTTTGTTTAGGCGTGAGCGGTCGGCTCTCAAGTTCGTTTTCCTCGGCGCGGTAATTGGGAATGACCCACAAAATATGGGTCTTGCCAAAGTCTTTCTTATCACCACCCTGGGTCGTGGTCTGCACGGGCGCCGGGGGTGCAGGTGGAGGTGACGCCTGAGAGGTCTCGGGCGCAGGTGCATCCGCGCCGGTCTGCTGCGCCATAGCAAGGGCAGCAAGCAAAGTTATCGCAGTGACAGCTAGAAACCAACGCAGCGGAGAAAGACCGTACATTGTTCAACTGATGCAGTTCAGGATTTCACAGGTTGCAATTTAAATTGTCATCTCGATTGTCGAACCGGAACCCAAACAATCATCAGCGAATAAATAAGAGCTCCGCAGTTTTGCCGGGATGGAACCGATGCGGTCAGGCGCTCCGTATTTTCCCTCACGCGCCTCACATACATGGGCTTCAAAAGAACAGACGACTTTACGTGGGACTCGATAGGAACGGAAAAGGCGTTTCGCGGCAATCCGGCACACGCGCCCCATCCTTGGTGCCTAATGCGCCTTTAGCCGCCGGGGAAGAAACTCGTGCCAAGTTGGGCCATCGGCAGCCGAAGTGCTTCACCGAGTCCTTGGTAGCACTGAGCCGGCCGGGCGCGACAGGGCGCTGGCCTGTCCTTGAATTCGAGCATGTGCTCCTGAGATAAACAGCAACTCCTTTGTTCTTCGTACCATGCAGCGTCTCTACCTGACCTTTAGCGCCTGCGGCCCCCAAAACCTTATGAAAATCAGCTCAAGGTACAATCGCAACGGTCCGGAGCAGTGAGATCGCTGTCACAGTGGACAAGTTGCAGGCCCTCTATCTGTCTGATCCAGAGCGTGCCGGTTGACTTAATCATTGTGTGCCGTTCGGAGAACGGCGATAGCCTGCGAGCCTGGCTAGCGTAACTTGCAGCACGCTCTCTACTCCTGCCAGAAAGAAGACGTTATCTGGGATAGTCCGAATCGAAGTGTGCGCGCTGGGAACCCTGCTCGTCCAGGAATCCTCTGGTTGCGACTGCCTAACTATTGGTGCCGCTGTCTTAGCACCGAAGTGCCGTCAGTAGTAGCTTGGTCACTGCGAGTGTTTCTGCAAGTCTAGGCGTGACTACCATGCAGCAGGGTGCCTTTTCCTACTCAACATCCCGGCGTTGGGCAACCTGTTCAGCGCCGAAGCACCAGCTCCAAGAACCAAGAGCTAATTTTCTTTATCACCCCACTTATCATCCAGAAA
>JBPYDQ010001230.1:0-3732 GCA_051986135.1 Terriglobales bacterium
AACAGATGCCGGGCCTTGCTAATCTTACGTCCACAGAAAGACGCATTCTCAGCCTAATCTCCCGGAACAAATCCAGCAAAGAAATTGCCGCGGAGCTGTTTATCCATTACCGCACCGTTGAGAACCACCGCACGAGCATCTGCCAAAAACTCGGACTGCACGGACACAACGCCCTCTTCAAGTTCGCCCTTCAGCACAAATCGGAGCTGTAAGGGCCTACTCGCAGTCCCCGCACGGAGAAGGCTACGCAATCTGCCCGTGAGATCCATAACACAGCCATTGTATCGAAATCACTCGTCAGGTTTTCCAGCCGCTGGTTTTATTACTGCATTGGGCGCGCCAAGCTGTGAAATGAACCACGACGTAGTGCTTACCAGTGCGTGTCAGAAAAGTGAAGACGTCTGTAAAAGCCTCCAGAAACATCCTCGATCATGATCAGGTCCGTCGAGCGGTTCTTCGCCCGCATACTTTGCTCCAACCCGGGTCGGGAATTCTTTCGTATGACGTTCGTTCGTCGGCCATCGCAAGTACCTGTAATTGTATCTCTTGCATTTCTCCCTGTATCGCAGGAAATATCCGCATGCCGAGATCCCCGTTTTTAAAGTGCTTTTCAGCGCTGATCGCAAAATCCATATTGTAGAACAGCAGAACGGTGGTATTTGCGGGCGATGGACACACATGTTTGGGACGTCTTTCCTATACCAATCACCGTGTGCAACAATGGCGACCTACACCGCAGGATTATCATTCATCTGGTATAGAAAATCCCATCCGCATAGATCGTACCCATAGTGTTGTCGTCGTGAAGGAATGTCAGACTCGATTCGATCCGCGCTGCGGAAGACCTAAGACTGACAGCCGCCGTCCGTGTTCTGGACCAGCAACAAGCCGATGAGTTCGGGCAGGTTGTCCTTGACCACATAGCCGCAGGCGCCAGCCTGACGCGCCGCTTCCCGCAGATCCGACTGATCATGATCGGTGACCATAATGACCCGGGCCGCCGGATCTACCGCACGGATGCGCCGTGTGGCGGTGAGGCCGTCCATGACCGCCATCTGGATATCCATCAGCACAACATGCGGCCGCTGGGCAGCATACAGGGTCAGCGCCTCTGTGCCGTCTGCGCACTCACAAATGTCATCGGCAATCCCTGCTAATAGGATTCTGATCACACGCCGCACAGCGGCATTGTCATCCACAATCAGGAGCTTCACGGCACCTCGCGCGATGCCACGCTTTCGTGAGAACCAAGCCGCTTCCGAACCATGTATATGTGTCGTGAAGCCTGCCCACACAGTTCCCGCCGCGGGGCATCGTACGGCGTATTCATGCACGGGAACGTTCCACTGTGCAGCAATCCTTGGCAGAAGTAAATAGAGGGAACCACACGATTTTCCATGTGGAACCACATGGAATGAATTACCAGTTCTGTGGCTCTCGGCTGCCTGCGGCCCCCGGCGGCTAAGGGTCGAAAGCGCGCAGGCGCGGCGCCTCCACCCAACCCGCGAAACACCCGCCCGGGCTGTTAGCCCGGGCTGTATTCCTGTCTCTGAAAATCCTCTCCTCCCGCGATTGATTTGCTTCGAGTTTTGTTCGTCGAGGACAGCCTCTTCGCAACCTTAGACCTGGCACGCCAGTCTGGAGGCCCACGTCGCTTCGTGCGGTGAATAAGGGCTACCGGGTGACAGGAAAATTCATCGCCGACGAGAACGCTATTTGGCAGGTGGTCGGTCCTAAAAACCGCGGTGGGAACGTTATTTGTGTCAAAAAGACGAGAAATTGAGTACCGGGCGACAACCCGTGTGGAACCACACAGAAAAATGTGTGGTTCCACACAGGCAAATCGTGTGGTTCCCTCTATTGTCTTCTTCTCCGGATTGCTGCACATTGGCTGCTGGCGTTTGGGCGACATGGGTCGACGCTATGTGCCATGCGCAGATAGGCGAGCGCACTATCTAGCGCAGCCGCGCTCCCCGGTAAAGATTTTCATGGAGGTTCCAATGCGGCATGTTTCCCTTCACTCGCTTCTCGCGGCTGCAATAACAATAACATTGATATGCACATTGCAATTCAGTCAAGTGGCGGCTGCTCAGACCTCCACGCCGGCACCGGCATTCTTGTATTCCAGCGACTTCATTGGGAATAAGGTTTTCAGCTATACCGTGAACGCGACCACCGGTCAAATCAAACCAACTAAGCAGGGGTCAGTGCCCACCGACCAGGGCCCAACGCGCATTGCCCCTGACAAGGGCGGTTTCCGTCTCTACGTCATCAATCAGACCTCGAAAGACTTGAGCGCCTACTTTATTTATAGCAACGACGGCTCTCTCCACAGCGTGCCCCATTCACCGTTCAACATCGGTCAAACGCCGTACGATCTGGTCGTTCACCCAACAGGACTCTACGTCTATGCCACCACCATTACCAGCGACGCGAACCCGGAATCGTTCATCTATGCATTCACGCTTCAACCGAACGGGTCCCTGAAGCCCATGGCTGGCTCCCCGTTCCCGACGCCCAACTGGGCCCGAGGTCTAACCATCGACCCCCAGGGAAGGTACCTGTACGTAAGCACTTACCCGTTTAGCGGTCCACCAAAGAGCTTCGTAGCGGCGTATTCGATCAGTGCGACGGATGGAGCATTGACGCCCGTCCCCGGTTCTCCCTACGAAGAGCCCACTTCATCGCGTTGCTCGAACCAGGCTTGGGATCTTGCTGTCCATCCCACCGGAGATTTCCTGCTCCTGGCAAGCACGTGTGGAACGGTTGTGTACCGAATTGATCGCTCGACCGGCACGCTCAGCCTGATTAAGGGTTCGCCATTTCCACCGCCGAACCCAGAATTTCCGATCAACGGCACCGCGGAGTCCATCACCGTGGATCCCCAGGGCGTTTATTTCTGGGTCACCGATGAGTACTGTAAGTTCGGTGGCGGCTGTCATATGGCTACGGACACATGGAAGCTCAACAACACGACCGGGGTCCCGACCTACCTGGAAAGTGGTATTGCAGGATGCGGTCTACTTGCACGCTCGGATTCTTCTGGCAAGTTCCTGTACGAGATCGGCGAGACAGCTTCCAACGTGGCTTGTAGCTTTCCAGCAACACCCGGTATTTGGGGATTTTCGGTAAACCGCGGCAATGGCTCTCTCAAGAATGTTAACGGCTCGCCCTGGAAATCTCCCAATTCAAACATTTTTGTCTCAGTCGGATTAGCCATAACTCCCATAACTCCCTAGATCTGGCAGGTGGCTGGAAAAGTACTCGGGTGTTTTGCTTGTGGGTGGCGAATTCCTAGAGCGCCGTGAATTGTTGAGCTTTTTCCGTTTGATACCATCCTGAGAATGCGCGACATTTCTGCTCTTTTTCTGCATGCCATCGCCATCCTTATTCGGCTTGCTCGGTCTGGCGGGCTTCATTCCGTTGTTGCCGAATCCGTGTTGATGAGACACCAAGTCCTGATTCTGAACCGGGGTCGGAAGCGGGCTCCCAGTCTGCGGTCTTCGGATCGCATTATCGCCGGTCTGTGCACTTTGCTGATGCGTCCGGCACGCGTTCTGCGATCTGCCGTCCTGCTGAAGCCATCTACTCGGCTGCATTTTCACCAGATGCTCACCAAGCAAAAGTACCGGTTGCTGTTTTCATCATCCACACGAGTCCGACGGCCGGGTCCGAAAGGACTGAGGAAGGAACTGATTGACGCGGTGGTTGAAATGAAGCGGCGCAATCGCT
>JBPYDQ010001231.1:0-7659 GCA_051986135.1 Terriglobales bacterium
CGACAAAGGCGAGCGGCAATTCCGCCGGGCCGACAACTCGCACTGCGTCAGCCGCCCGAAACAAGTTGACCATATCGCGAAAATTCTCGTAATGCGGACCGATCAAGGTGGCCACGCCATGTTGCGCGGGTTCGAGAATGTTATGGCCTCCGTGCTCCACCAGACTGCCGCCAACAAAAGCCAAGTTACCGAGGGCATAAATCGCCGCGAGCTCGCCGATACTATCAAGAACCAGTACACCACCCGCCAAGTCCTCCCCCCTCCACAAGGAACGTCTGCACATGGGTAGACCTAGGCAGGTGACCAATTGGCTGACTTGCTGAAACCGCTGGGGATGGCGCGGCGCGATAATCATGACCGCTCTGGCGTGCCTTGCGCGAACGATCTCGAAGCCGCGCAGAAGCAGCGGTTCCTCTCCTTCCATGGTACTGCCTGCGACAATAATCGGACCGGCGTTGGTTTTCTTGAACCCAACCCGCAAACTTTCGACGATAGGAGGCGGCACGGGCGAGGCCACATCGAATTTCAGATTGCCGCTGACTTGCACGCGATCGGCCGGCGCGCCGATCTCAGCCAGCCGTGTTCTATCCATCTCGGTTTGAGCCAGAAAAACGCTGACATTCTCAAGAACCCTGGCCATCAGACTTCTGGCTACCGAATAGCCGCGCCGGGAACGGTCGGAAATGCGCGCGTTCACAACTGCGATCCGGGCGCCGCTCTGCCGTGCCATGCGAAGAAAGTTGGGCCAAAATTCGGTTTCCGCAAGGATGACCAAGCCGGGCTCGAGGAGCCTAAAGTAGGGGCGAATCGCAAAGGGCAAGTCGAGGGGAAAATAGAACACATTTTCCTGGCCGAAGCGTTGAGCAGCCAGCTTTTGGCCGGTATCCGTCGTGGTTGACACGAAGATGCGACGTTCGGGATACGATTTCTGTATTTCGTCAATCAGCCCGCTGACCGCAAGCACCTCGCCAACGGAAACGGCATGTACCCAGATGGAATTCCGTCCCACTGGGGGGAGCAGCCGACGAGGTATCCTGCCCAGCCGTTCGGTAAGACCGGCGCGGTATTTATGGTCGCTCAACATGCGAAACAGCCAATAAGGAAAAGTAAAGAGAAGTCCGATGGCCAGTAACGCGGTATAGATCAGATACATGACGAAGGGACATTCTACCTGCCGTGCACAAAATATAGGGAGGCACCGCATGGGAGCCGGGCTGCATCCTATAATCACAGCATGCTTAGAAACAGTTGGAGAGGTGGTTGGGCCATCATCGCCGGTGGTGTGATTTCTCTTTGTACAGTGTGGGTATTTGCCAAAGACTTCAGCAAACCTCGGGCCAATCCTGCGGTAAGTTATCCAGCGCACGACCAGCATAAAGATGAAGGGGTGACCGTGGCGGTCGATCCCTACGATATGCCCGACAAAGCACAAATATTCAGCACAAACTATGCGGCCGAAGACCTGTTGCCGGTCTTTCTGGTGGTCAGCAATGAGGGAAATGAACCGGTGTCACTCACAGATCTCAAGGCCGAGCTGGTAACGGTGAACCGCACCAAGATTACCGCCTCGGATGAAGACGACGTATTCCGGAGATTGTCACATCCATCGGCCAGCACTGGACCGAAATACCCTCTTCCGATTCCGCGCACGAAGGTGAAAGCGGCAGTGAACCAGAAGACTCGCACCGAGGTGCAATCAGCGATATTCGATGCCAGAGCGGTGGAGCCGCACTCGACGCAGGCGGGATTCCTCTTTTTTGACGTAGGTGGCATCTCCCATCCCTTAGCGGGAGCGCATTTTTACCTGACGGGCCTGCGCAACGGAAAAGGCGACGAGCTGATGTATTTCGAAATTCCTATGGAAAAGTATTTGTCTGCACCTGACACTACGCCGCATTAATCGCTTTGCCGACCGCTTCGTGGTTCGCCGACTGCGTATAATCTTACGATGGCGACCACGCCCCTGGCCTCGACCGCCGCTCACGCCAAATACGAGGCGGTGATCGGACTGGAAGTGCATGTTCAGCTCCTCACCGCAACCAAGATCTTTTGTTCCTGTTCGACTCGCTTCGGGGACCCCCCGAACACCAACGTATGCCCCGTTTGTCTGGGGCATCCCGGGGCACTGCCGGTGCTGAACCGGAAAGCTGTCGAATTTGCGGTGCTGGCTGCGATGGCCCTAAATTGTGAAATCCGCGAGACCTCGATATTTGCGCGCAAAAACTACTTCTACCCCGACCTGCCGAAGGGATATCAGATCTCGCAATACGACAGGCCGCTGGCCGAGCATGGCTTCATCCTGATCAACTCTAAAAATGCGCCCAAAAAGATCGGGATCACCCGCGTTCATCTGGAAGAAGATGCGGGCAAGAGTCTGCACCAAGGATTTCCAGGAGCCGCCGCGAGCACGGCCATCGATCTCAACCGCACCGGCGTGCCTTTGATAGAAATTGTGAGCCAGCCGGATATCGCCTCACCCGACGAAGCCTATGAATACCTCACCCGCCTCAGGGAGATCATTCTTTACACTGCGGTAAGCGACTGCAACATGGAGGAAGGCTCGCTCCGCAGCGATGCCAATGTCAGTGTACGCCGGCGCGGACAAAAGGAATTTGGCACCAAGACCGAGATCAAGAATGTGAACTCGTTTCGCTTCATTCGTGAGGCACTGGGCTACGAGATTGATAGGCAAGTCGGGGTTCTCGAATCCGGTGGCGAAATCTCTCAGGAAACCCGGCTATACAACCCAGTTGAGGGCAAGACGTATGCCATGCGATCGAAAGAAGAGGCGCACGATTACCGCTATTTTCCTGACCCCGACTTGCTCCCACTCGTAGTGGATGCAAGGTGGAAGAACGAAATCGCAAGGCACTTACCGGAACTGCCAGAGGCGCGGCGCGCTCGCATGGTGACGGAATATGGAATTACCGAGTACGACGCTGGGGTCCTCACCTCGAATAAGGCTCTGGCGGACCAATTTGAAGAAGCTGCCGGCAATGCGAAGAATCCCAAGCGGGTTGCGAACCTGGTCCAGAGCGAACTCATGGGGCGCGTGAATGCCAAGGATTTGACCCTCGAGCAATCACCCATTTCGATGAAAGGGATCGCCTTGTCCGCGGATTTAGTGGAAGCAGGCGTAATTTCCGGGAAGATGCTCAAACATTTGTACGATTTGTGTTTCGAGCGAGGTCAGGATTTCCCCGCGGTTTATGAGAAAGAGAAACCGCAGCAGCTCTCCGACACAGGTGCGATCGAAAAGCTAATCGAGGAAGTCATCGCCGCCAACCCCGGGCAACTGGAACAGTACCGCGGTGGCAAAACGACCTTGCTGGCCTTCTTTGTGGGGCAGGTGATAAAAGCTTCGAGAGGACAAGCCAATCCCCAACTTGTAAACGAGCTTCTTAAGAAGAAACTGGCCCAGTGCTGAATCAACCCTTCGACCGACCGCCAGAACCTTGTCAGTTATGGTTCGGCGTAGAAGCTGTTTAGGCGCACGCATCGCGGATAGGTGACTCCTCGTTCCCTCCTTCTTGGGAGTTTCTTAGCGGTTGTCACTTTGCGACACCATGCTGCCATTTCCAACCGTAGCGACCTCTAGATTCTGGGCTCATCGATTGTGGATCCGGCATTCAAGGCGACGGAACTTATTAGCCGTCACAGTCACAGAGGTGCTCGAAACCGGAATGGATGCATAGTGCACCTCAAATCTTATGGTCGACTGTATTGCACCATACACACCGAAAGTCCTGAGAGGCCGCCAGACAGACGTCTAAATGTATGATCCAGCCCGAAATCCAGCTCTGGATGTGACCTTCGAGTCCGAAGAGGAACAAACTTCTCTTGTTTCAGGTGCATCTCAATGCGCATACTGACCAGGCCGGAGAAGTCAAGGTCACGATTCCTGCAGCTGCATGTGGCATAAACTCAAAATAGCGCTCCCACTTGTTGCCTGCGTGGCCGCGCCGCTCCTACATGCACAAGGGAGCGATCATCGAGACAACACCGATGCGCGCCAGAGCGCTTCTCGAGCCCGACTGCTAAATCTGAACGAGGGGCTTGCGGTGCTTGGCGCCGCCATGGACATGGCGCACTACCCTACCGGGGAACAGGATTGCTCTCACTTGGTGCACGACATCTACGACCGCGCCGGATTCCCGTATAGCTATGAAAATTCCGTGGGGCTGTTTAACGGCACAGACGACTTTCAACGTGTTGCTCGGCCGCAACCGGGAGACCTGATTGTATGGCGCGGCCACATGGGAATCATTGTCAATCCCGTGCAGCATTCCTTCTTCAGTTCGCTACGAACCGGTTTCGGAGTTGAGCAATACGATTCCCACTATTGGCGAAAGCGCGGCCGCCCACGATTTTATCGTTATGTGAAGACCGCCTCAGCGGGACTAAGCCTTGCCTCGGCCAAACCGCACTCTACGAGCGAGAGTGCGGTCCATCGAGCAGCGGAAGAGGAGTCGACCGACGCCCCGACACCCTCCGACTCGGAGGTGGATCCCGATTCCGCCTCGACCGGTTCCGATTTGCAGCAACCTCAACCGGACCTTCCTCTTGCCGTGACGGCCGATCGTGCAACTCCTGAAGCCTTGCGTCAAGCGCTCGAGGAAAAGTTTTCCGACGCCAATACGCATCTGGAGAATACAGATCTGCTCAATTCGATCAAACCGGTAGTGATTGTCGAGAGCTTCCAGATCAAGAAAGTGCACGTGAAGCATGACCAGGGGTGGGCCGAAGTACAGATGAATGAGCCTTCCTCGCTGTCCGCCGGTGAAGCCAATCTTCAGCGCCGCTCAGAAAAGCGGCGCTGGCCCCTGTATCGAAACGGCGAGCAGTGGCAATTGGAATTTCCCACGGAAGTCATTTACCTACCCAAAGAAACGGCAGTTCGGCTGCTCGCCCACCAACTGGCCGCCATGACCGGAAGCGGAACCACATCCACTCACGGAACCCAACAAGAGGCGCAACTGGCGCGCCTTCTCGACCGACTCCTGGGTGAGTAACCCGCTAACTAATTCCTGAATCAAGACACCCGCGTGGTACTCTGTTCGCGGTTCAGCGAGTTGAAATCCGGGTGGAGGGCGCATGCGCCATTTCGCTGCAGTATTGCTGGCTTTCTGGGGCGCCGTCGCCCCGTCGATGGCGGGTTCTGATCAACAAAGCCTGGCTGGGTATGCACGCGACAGATCTCAGGCGGAACTCGAGTGGGAAGGTAAGTTTCAGGCGATTCCAAGTCCGGCCAAGCAACGCGCTTATATGCAGCGCCTGAGCGCCCGTCCTCACCATGTCGGCTCGCCCTACGATCGAGACAATGCCGAATGGATTCTTGCCCGTTTCAGGGAATGGGGCTTTGACGCACATATCGAATCGTTCGACGTGCTGTTTCCGACTCCTAAGACTCGCGTGGTCGAAATGATTGCGCCGGTGAAGTTCACCGCGAAACTGGAAGAACCTGCGATTGTGGAAGATCCAACGTCCAGTCAGAAGTCGGAGCAGCTGCCTACCTACAATGCCTATTCAATCGATGGGGATGTCACTGCCCCGTTGGTCTTCGTAAACTACGGACTGCCCAAGGATTACGAGGAACTGGACAGGCTGGGCGTATCCGTAAAGGGCGCAATCGTGATCGCGAAATACGGCAACTCGTGGCGCGGGGTCAAACCCAAGGTGGCCGCCGAGCATGGCGCAATTGGATGTTTGATTTATTCCGACCCGCGCGACGACGGGTATTTCGAGGGTGATGTATTCCCGGCCGGGCCAATGCGAAATCCGAACGGCGTGCAGCGGGGTAGCGTGATGGATTTTGCTTCGTCGAATCCCGGCGATCCGTTAACACCGGGTGTGGGCGCGACTCCTGATGCCAAGCGTCTGCCTCTAAAAGAGGCCCCGAGCATTACTAAAATTCCGGTGCTGCCAATTTCCTATGGCGACGCGCAGCCGCTCTTATCAGCCCTGAAAGGGTCAATGGCGCCAGCGGAATGGCGCGGAGCCCTGGCGATCGCTTATCGCCTCGGACCCGGCCCAGCGAAAGTTCATCTGAAAGTTGAATCAAATTGGGATATCAAGAGAGTCGACGACGTAATCGCCAAAATAGCGGGAACCTCGGCTTCCGATGAATGGATTATTCGTGGCAATCACCACGACGCCTGGGTCAATGGCGCCGCGGATCCCGTCTCAGGACAAGTGGCGTTGCTGGAGGAGGCGCGCTCATTGGGCGAATTGCTCAAACAGGGATGGAAACCGCGCCGGACGATCATCTACTGCGCCTGGGACGGCGAAGAGCCGATGCTGCTCGGCTCGACCGAGTGGGCGGAAGAACATGCCGACGAATTGCGCCGCCATGCCGCCGTCTATCTCAACACCGACGGCAACAGCCGTGGTTTTCTCGAGATGGGTGGATCGCACAGCCTGGAGCAATTCATCAACGGAGTCGCGCGGGAGATCGAGGACCCTGAAAGCAAACTGACGGTTTGGCAGAGGCGCCAACTCTACGACATTGCCCATGCAAAAACCCCGGAAGAACGCAAGGAAGTTCGAGATCGTAAGGATCTTCGTATCGGCGCGCTGGGATCGGGAACGGACTACACGGCATTCCTCGATCACCTAGGCCTAGCCACGCTCGACCTCGCCTATGCCGGCGAAGACAATGACGGAATCTATCATTCCATTTACGACGACTTTTACTGGTTCACTCATTTCTCGGATACAGACTTCCTCTATGGAAGAGCCTTGTCGCAGACTGTAGGCACAGCCGTATTGCGGCTTGCAGATGCCGAGATTCTGCCTTTCGATTTCACCGATCAGGTGGACACGGTAGAAAAATACACAAAAGAACTGGAGAAGCTAGTCACCGATAAACAAAACGAAATTCGTGAGCGCACCCTGGAACTGGAAGAGGGGGTGTTCAAGGCGACCTATGATCCTCGTCATCCGACGGTGGCGCCACCCCCGGAACAGGTTCCGCCCTTCATCAATTTTGCGCCGATGCACAATGCTAACCAGGTGCTTGCGCGCGCCGCCGAACGGTACAGCAAAGGGTTGGCGCTGGCCGAGCCGAAACTCGGCCAGGTGGATGACCAATCGCTTGAGAAGCTCAATCAGAAACTGATTCAGTCGGAACGTGCCTTGACAGATCCCCAGGGCCTGCCGCACCGAGCCTGGTACAAGCATCTTCTATACGCGCCGGGTGTTTACACCGGATATGCGGTGAAAACTGTGCCTGCTGTGCGCGAGGACATCGAACAGAAGCGTTATAGCGAAGCGGAGCAGGAGGTTTTGAGAGTCGCAAAAGCACTGGAGGAAGAAGCCAGTGTGATCGACGGTGCCGCGGCGCAGTTAGAACAACTTGGGCGCTGATGTCTCGGTGCCTGCATGCGTCCTTATTGCTGAGAATGATCTGGAGCAGAGAGGACAAAAAAGGGCGCTTTACTGGCCCGGAGCCGAATGCGATGGTTCCATCTGGCAGCGCTCTGACTGCGACCCGGAGCACACCTTCAGGAGTTCGGCGCGATATTGGTTGGCTGCGACGGCTTTGCCGGCCAACTGCGCAGCCTGCGCGGCACCGCGGAGGCCATTCAATCGATTGGGATTCAACTTCAGGTCTGCTTCATAAGCGGACAGCGCCTCGTGGGGCCGTTTCATATCGAGAAG
>JBPYDQ010001232.1:0-8020 GCA_051986135.1 Terriglobales bacterium
AGACAGGATTGGATACGATGCTGATCAGTTCCTCGCTTCCATCAAAGATGTCTCCCATTTCCGGGGTTTCCACGCGAAAGTCCACGTCGTCGACACGCTTCAGATCGTGGTCGCGACGCCAGAGCAAACGAGCATGGCGGACGACTCTGAAGAAAGCTGGCGTGTCCTTTTTCCCGATTTACAATCTCCGTCACGTTTTCTGCACGCGTCTCAGTTGGGTCGCGCCAGACGCGGTGGTGCAGCGGGCGATGCGACACAGCAGTCCGGAGACGAAGCGCCACTATCAGCTCGGGATGGTCGACCAAGTGCGCGACGGGATCGAACAAGCCAACAAACGCGCCTACCAAGAGGAAAAACTACTACGTTTTTACTACGGTGGGGCCAAGCCAGAAAAGGAGGTTTTGAAAGCGTCCGTAAGTCGTTAGAATAGAAGGAGAAAAACAGAGCGCCCGTAGCTCAGTTGGATAGAGCGTCTGCCTTCTAAGTGGACGCGAACTTAAGCTAAGTCGTTGCTCCGGTTGCGCTTACGAGTTTCGAGCCATCCTTGTGCTGCTCCAAAGTTGCTCCAAGACCAAGTCCGCGTTGTACTCCGTGCCAGTTCTTCCCACGGGACACCTGCAATAAGGCGCGGGGCAGCGGCGTGTGTGGCCAAGGCGCGAAGCCGCGTCCCACGATGCGATTTTCAACGAAGATTGATCGGAATCGGAGAGCCTCCCGCATGCACTCTTGCGGCACGAATATGCGGTGTATAATGTCGTCTTTCTTTGACTCAGGCCGAAACCTAGCCAAGGCTGCTCATCGAGGTGTCCCGTGTTTACTGCAGCCCTGCGAGTTCCCCTCCGTCATTCGAATTATTTCGCACCGCTGTTGGTTCCTATTCTTGCTATGGGTCTCCGAGCCCCGGCGTTTGCTCAGAGCCCACCCCTGAGCCCTAAGGCAGCTGAAATGCATTTGGTCAGTGCACACGTCAAGCTGCCTTTGAGCTTTGAACCCAACCAAGGCCAATGGGACGGGCAAATACGATTCGTGGCACACGGAGCAGGTTATTCGCTCTCGCTTACGGACAGGGAAGCAGTATTCGGGCTATCAAAGAGAACTGATAATGCGCACCGTGGATTTGAACACAGCTCTCTAACGACCGATTTAGTCCGGATGCAGCTAGTCGAGGCTAAAACTGGAGTCCCGCTTCTAGGCGAGAATCGACTTCCTGGTACCGTGAACTACTTTACCGGAACTGACCGCAACAATTGGCATTCGGGCATTCCGACCTTCAAAACGGTTAGGTTGACAGGGGTATATCCCGGCATAGATCTCGTCTACCACGGAAATGAGAGGCAGCTTGAATTTGATTTTCTCGTAGCGCCAAATGCAAGCGCCAATCATATCAGAATTCGCGTTGATGGCGCAGACTCACTCAGGCTCGATGATAGCGGCAATCTAATTCTTTCAACACAGAATGGCAAACTGGCCCTTCGTTCGCCTGTCGCCTACCAGAAAGTCAGTGGCATCCGGCAGTACGTCAAAGCTAGGTTCAGATTCTTTGGGCATAACACCGTTGGGTTTTCAATCGGAGAGTATGATCATTCGCGAGAATTAATCGTTGATCCCGTACTGGTCTACTCCACGTATCTAGGGGGAAGCTTCTTCGATTCAATTAACGCATTGGCTGTAGACGCGGCCGGCAATGCTTATGTAACCGGAAATGCCGACTCGTCTAATTTCCCGACAACCCCAGGGGCCTATGCTACTAGCCCCCCAGGAACGGGTTGTATTGGAAACTATGTCTTTGCCACCAAAATCGATCCCGGGGGCAATGCCCTCCTGTACTCAACATATATCGGCCCTGGAACTGGCACTGCTATTGCCGTGGATGCTGCGGGTGATGCATACGTCGTCGGATCAGCTTGTTCCGGATTTCCTGTAACTTCAGGCGCCTTCCAAACCGCTAACAACGCCGCAGCAAATGGTGGCATCAACGGGTTTGTCACCAAGCTCAATCCAAACGGAACGAGTCTTCTCTACTCAACCTATTTGGGCGGAAGCTGGGGCGGAGATCAACTTAACGCAATCGCTGTTGACGCCTCCGGGAACGCGTACTTAGCCGGCACAGCCAACTCCCCTGACTTCCCAACGACGTCAGGGGCCTTTCGAAGCTCGGGCATTTCGCCTGGCAATCCCGGCAGTGTCGTAGGCAAGGTAAACGCAACTGGCAGCGTTTTAGTCTATTCAACCTATTTGCTAGGCAACGGCACCGTGAGCCCTTTCGGAACTTCAGTTGGGGTCGCGCACGGTATTGCAATAGACAGCTTGGGAAATGCTTATGTGGTTGGAGCGACCGCCGATCAAAGTTTCCCGACGACGCCGGGAGCATTTCAGACAAACTACTCAACGGATCCAAGCAACTTGGGGTTATTTCGCTTCACTGGATATGTGACAAAGATCAATGCAACTGGCACGCAGCTGCTGTATTCGAGCTACCTGGGTGGGAGCTACATGGGCGAAGCCGAAGCAGTGGCCGTGGACTCAACTGGAAATGCGTACGTGACGGGTTGGACAGCGGGGCACTTCGTGGTCACTCCGAATGCATTTCAACCGCAGGGACTCGGCCTCGACGCATTTGTTACCAAAATCAATCCAGATGGCACTTCCCTACTCTACTCGTCATACTTGGGTGGCTCATGCCAAGCGTCGGGGCAGTTGATGGGAGATACCGGCTTCGCCATCGCCACGGACGCATCCGGGAACGCGTACGTTGCCGGGCAGGCGTGCTCTCAGGACTTTCCTTTGACAACCGGCGCAATTCAAACGAATAAAAAGGCTATGTTCTTCGACGCATTTCTCGCCGAAGTAAACCCTGCGGCTACGAGCCTGTTGTACTCCACGTATCTGGGCGGGAGTGGCAATCTGAACACGCTAGGCGACTGGGCGAACGGGATCGGATTGGACGCAAGCGGGAACGTGTTTGTCGCGGGGCTGACACATTCAAGTGACTTCCCAACCGTGCCGGGCTCTTTCCAATTGACGAACAATGCAAGCGATGGTGGAGCTGGTTTTGTGACCAAGTTCAGCATTCCCAGTGGCGCCATGCCGATCGTTCGGGACTTCGCGATTTCATTAACGCCCGCATCCATATCCATGAAAGCGGGGCAATCGGCTACAACAACAATCACGATAACTCCCCAGAACGGGTTCTATCAGCAGATCTCGCTGACCTGCTCTGGACTGCCGAGCAACGCAACGTGCGCTTTTTCTCCAAGCACGGTTCAAGCAGGCACTAACACGGTGACATCGACGTTGTCTATCCAGACTTATGCAAATGTGGCGAATGTGACGCGGTCCCGTTTGCGTGTCCAAGCTAGTTCTCTAGCGTTTGTTCTATGCTTCCTGTGGATGGGCATCGGAAGCCGCGAAAAGTCCCGGTCAATGCTACTGGCCGCTGTAATCATATGGGCGTCCATTTTGGGCGGGTGCGGCGGAGGCGGCAATGCAAGTGGCGGGACGGGCGGGACGGGAGTAAATTCACCCCAGCAGTTCAACCTGAGTATCAACGCGATAGCAACGTCGGTTCAGCACAGCGCAATTTTCGGGGTCACCGTAAATTGAATACGAGGGAGCTCGAAAAGGCGCAAGAATTCCGTGCGGGCAGGATTTTGGGGCCGATGTGACATTGTTACATCGGAATTGCGTAGTGATTTTTGATTTTTTGCGGAGCACAGGTGGACAAGTCGCGAGCGGGCAGTAATCTCGGCCCCAGGGCTCCCGAGACCTACCCCGGATTAGTAAACACTGCGGCGTTAGGGTGGACTAATCCTCGCTGACGTTGCAACGTGGACTCAGCTTCACGATTGCCCGTCATTGAGAACCTTTGGCTAGTCTCACTATATAGCAGGAAATCTTTGCGGGCGGACCGCTTTCCCAGGACCTGAACAGCATACGGGATCAATAAAAGCAGTTCTACTCATAACGCAGCGCAGAGTTCGGATCGATGCGCGTTGCGTGACCAGCAGGAATTAGACATGCAGCCAGTGCAACCAACACGATTAAGGCGGCAACGCCTGCGAATGTTACCGGGTCTGCAGGGCTGACATTTAGGAGGAGGCTTGCCATAGCGCGCGCCAGCGCACAGGCAGCAAGCAGACCGGCGCAAACGCCTGCCCCAATCAGTTCCAAGCCTTGTCTACACACAAGCTTGAGAATGTCGTTTCTGCTAGCTCCAAGAGCAACGCGGATGCCAATTTCGTGTGTACGCCGACTCACCGAATAAGAAACAACGGCGTAGACCCCAATTATCGCCAGCGTTAACCCCAGGAAGCCCATGACCGCAGCAACGGTCGCAGCCAACCTAAAGACGAATAATCCGCCGATTCCTTGGACCAGCTGTTGCATGGTGCGAATATCGTCGATGGGCAGATCGGGGGCCAATTTATGAATCCGCTCCTCCACACTGCTCACGATGGATTGCGGAGGAACGGAAGTGCGAAGTTCAAGGAATCGATAAGAAACAAAGTTCTGTGCCAGCGGAACGTAAAAATAAGGCTGAGCTGCCGTCGATATGAAGAAGTACTGTCCGTCTCCCGCGACACCGACGACTTCAACGAAGGGGCCACTGTTACTCTTCAAACTGAAACGCTTGCCTAGGGGATCTTCGTTCGGCCAGAACCTTTTCGCCATGGCCTGGTTGACGATCGCAACTGGTGGCGCCGCCTCGCTGTCCGCATCGGCGAACTGTCGCCCCTTCACGAGCGGAACCTGCATCGTTTCGAGGTACGAAGGGCCAATGCAATCGTACGGGATCACCGGAGGCCGCTCGCGCGGAGACACAGGATGGCTCTGCACAAAAACGGGGGTTGTGTTACTCGGGCGTCCCATCGGCACAGTGAACGCCATGCTTGTGGATTGCACGCCCGGTATTCTGCGAACTTCGTCTACCAGTTCCTCGTAAAAGGCTTTCGTTTGCGCTTGATCGTAGCCAATTTCATGGGGATTCATGATGACATTCAGGACCTGATCGGGATTGAATCCGAGATACATATGTTCCGCAGAATAGAGACTCCGAACAAAAAGTCCGGCAGCAACCAACAACACGAGCGAGCAAGCCAGTTGTGCCACAGTTAGAGCGCTGCGCACGGCTGACTTTCCTCCCGAAGGCGAAGCACCACGGCTGCCTTCCTGGAGCTCCACATTCACGTCGGCTCGTGTGGCCCGCAACGCTGGCCAGAGGCCGACAAGGATTCCGGCCAGAAACGCAATGCCAGTGGCGTAAGCAAACACCCTCCAATCGAAACTCACGTCCATACTGAAGCCGCGGTTGTTTCTGTTTGTGAACGTGGTATGTAACAAGGCGCCGCTGGCGGCAAGAGATGCCGCTCCAAGCAAAATGCCCACAACGCTGCCGAGCAGAGCCATTAAGAGGCTTTCCGTGACAACTTGCCGTATGATTCGTGCGCGGCTAGCACCGAGAGCCGAGCGGATGGCGATCTCTCGACTGCGAGCTGTCGCGCGAACAAGCAAGATATTCGCCACATTTGTACAAGCGAGCAGCAACACAAGACCGGCGAGAGCCAGAAACAGGCTGGCGATAACGGGAACGAAAGTGGCGACGAACGCACCCGGTCGCGCAAACCTCTCCGGAACGACTCGAACCTGGACCCCCTTGTCGGCCTCGGGATATTGAGTCGCCAATCGATCCGCCATAACGTCAATGGAACTCTGGGCTTGTTTTAAAGTCGTCCTCTGCTTGAGCCTTCCCATTACCGCCAATCTGCGATCGTCACGTACCGTCCAAAAGCTCCCCGAGTCGCCAATCACTGACAAGGCACTCAGAGGTAGGAAAGCATCGATGTCCAGAAGGAACACTGTTCCGTGAAACTCCCTGGGTGTAACACCAATCACAGTGGCTTGCTTTCCGTCCACGCGGACAGACTTGCCTATGACATGCGGATCTCCGCCGAATTTGTTTTGCCAAAGAGAATATCCAAGAACAACCAGTAGCTCTTCGCCTGGTTTTTCGCCCTCACCAGGAAGAAACAGCCGTCCAAGGGCGGGCTTAACCCCAAGAGCAGAGAAGTAATTGGCGGTGACGGAAATGTAGGCAATCTCCCGCGCGTCGCCGTCAACGCTAAGACCGCCTATGCCGACCGCGTAACCGAAAAGACTCGAGAAGGAATCAGTGCCTCTTTGAAAGTCGAGGAAGTCTGGGTAAGAGAAATTCCCATTTGAACCCTCTTTCTGCTCGGACGCTAAAACAGTGATCTGTTCTGGCGAGGGCACGGGCAACGGACGAAGCAACCACCCATTCAACAAGCTGAACATGGCTGTGTTCACGCCGATCCCGAGTGCCAGAGTGATTACGACGGTCGCGGTGAAGCCGGGTTCCTTGTGGAGCTGGCGGAACGCAAAGCGCAGATCCTGGAGCAAATCGTCGATTAATGGCAGTCCTCGCTCGGCTCGATAGTCTTGCTTCATCGCCTCCACGCCGCCAAACTTCACGAAGGCTTGGCGTCGTGCCTCAATGGGTGATAGACCTGCGCGAAGATTTTCTTCGGTTTGCAGATCGATGTGTTCCTCAATCTCTTCCCTCAAACGTTCGTCCTGTGCCCGCCTTGTCGCCGAGTTGAGCAGACGAGTGAGGAACCGCCTCACAGATCTCACGACAAATCCTCGGCTTTCACTTCGAAGAACCGACCGATGATCGCCGCCGTTTGTTCCCAATCTTGGGTTTCAACCTGCAACTGCTTGCGCCCTTCCCGTGTCAGCCGATAGAAGCGCGCCCTGCGATTATTCTCTGAGGCGCCCCACTCCGACGCGACCGCTCCTTCTTGCTCCAGCTTCAACAGCACGGGATATAGAGTCCCTTGATTCAAGGCAAGCAGATCTCCGCTGATCTGCTCGATGCGCCGCGCGATTCCGTACCCGTGAAGCGGTCCGAGAACATCGAGAGTCTTGAGGACCATCAATGCTAGCGTGCCTTGTAGGACGTCCGCTTTTTGTTTCATAACACCGTCATTTTGGTTTCCAACAGGAAGGATGGCACGTTTCCTTTGGGAAAGCAACAGGTCAGTTGTCGAGACTTTCTTCACGCCCTTGGGATGCGCACGTACCTTGCCAATCACACCTCGCAACAACAACCTCCCCAAGGTGTTTTTACCCTTGTACGATGGCAATGAGGGGACCTACGCCGCAACCAGCCCAGCTCACGAATCAACAGAGGTAACGCCCGCGGCGCTTCAGGAACGCGGAGAGAGGCAGGAACATGAAACTCAGCCACAAAACGTGGATAGAAATGCTGCTGCTTGCAGGCACACTTTTTGCCGCCGCGCCCGCAGCGTACAGCCAGGTTTCCATCGGAATTCAGATCGGCGCACCGCCCCCGCCGCAGGTGCTCGCCGTTCGGCCGCCATGCCCCGATGCGGAAGATGGCGCGTACGCGTGGGTGGATGGCTACTGGTATCCGGCGGAAGGTCATTATTACTGGCACCGAGGCTACTGGACGCGTCCGCCGTATGAAGGCGCGGTCTGGGTCGTTCCACACTATGAAGGGGGCCGCTACTACGGTGGCTACTGGAACGGTCCGCGCGGGCGCTTCGAGCACGACCATCACTGGGATCATGACCACGATCGCGACCACGGCCGCTGGCACGAAGACAACGGCAAGCACAAAGGCTGGTACAAAAAAGACAAAGACAAGCACGATCGCGACTGAAAAATTAAATTCATTTCGGCGGGGCGCTTTCTTTGAGAAAGTGCCCCGCTTTTTTTTGAAGCAGATCTTTATTTGGAGGTTTGCGGTTTTTCTTCCTGGCGTCCGTTCGGACAACTGAATTTCCGAGAGTACCCACGACCAACCACGGAGGACGGCGAAAGAGCGACGATCGGGCTGGAGTCCGTTGGTAAACACTACGCATTATAAAAGGGCGCCCTTTGGAGGTGATTTTGACCGTCGTAGCCTCCGCTCGGACGGCCGTCAAGGAGCAAGGCCCGCTGCGCGGCGCTCCGCTCGTGCCTCGCTCCGCGTCCTTGA
>JBPYDQ010001233.1:0-3282 GCA_051986135.1 Terriglobales bacterium
CACCGCTTCGTCTCATGCCAGCACGTTAACAGGAGGGAATGTTAATGCGACAGTGTCCAAGCTCCCTTGCGGAATCGCAAGAAACTTGTAAAAGAGTTGTAAAGGAAATGTAAACTCTGAAGCTTTAACTTACTAGGTGTTGCTCTTACCGCTGCGAACTAGGAAAGACCGACGGATGAGATCGGCTAAGTTAAGGTTGAAGTTGAGGATGGGCTTGAACCTTTGGTCTTTGGTAAGCGTCACGATCAGCAATACGGCTGAGCCGTCGAAGCCATTGAAACATAGACCACTTGGGGTGCACCGCGTTCACGGCGAACTGCTCAAACTCGGCATCGACATCGGCTAGACCAGCGTCACTAAGTACATGATACGCTGCCGCAAGTCACCCTCTCAAACCTGGCGCACCTTCCCCGAGAACCACGTCTCACAGCTTGTTTCCATCGATTTCTTTACGGTCCCGACCATAAGTTTTAACCTTCTCTCCGTGTTTCTGGTCCTGACCCATGATCGTCGTCGTATCCCCCGCTTCCACGTGACCCGCCACCCAACCGCCGAGTGGACCGGCCAGCAACTGCGGAACGCGTCCCCTTCGACCAACTCCCAGGCTACCTGCTGCGGAATCGCGACGCGATTTACGGCCAGGACTTCCGAGAACAGGCACGAGACATTGGGTATTGAGGAGGTATTATCGACGCCGCGCTCTCCCTGGCAACGAGCGTACGTGGAACGGATGATTGGCTCCCTTCGGCGGGAATGTCTCGACCATGTGATCGTGTTTGGCTAGCGCTCCCTACGCCGAACTCCTGCTTGCTATTTCAATAGCGATCATCGATGCAGAACGCACCTGTCGCTGTGCAAACACTCGCCGGAGCCACGCCGGGTGCAACTACCCGACATCGGACCGTAGTGGCGACATCTCAGGTGGGTGGCTTCGACCATCGCTACGAGCGACGCGCCGCCTGAAATGGCACACCTGTACGAAGGCCTATCCTTTTGTCCTTAAAATAGAAGTCCCTTTTGAAGTCCTTTTTTGCAAGGTGGTTGTAGCACACACGTGGCTCTGCGAATCAGGTTTACGAATGCAAATAACTTCCCTAACCTATTGTTAGATCCGAATCGTGTGGAGGGCCAGTAAACGCCAGAGCCCATAGGAAATCTCCGTTAGGCGCACCAGCTGGCGTTGAGATCGCGGGGGAGCGACCAACCAAAGAGGGAACCCGTTATTCGGTGGTCGAGTCAAATAATTTGTTGTCCTAAAAAGCGTAGGGTGAATGCCCTTTGTGACTCGAGAAGCTCTAACTGTACTCACTTCTGCTTATCTCGTCGGACACGATGACACCAGGGGGCAAAACCTTTGCAATTGCCTCGAGTTCGGGCTCGCCCGGCCCGAGCGGCAGCTTGATCTGGCCTCGCTGGACTACTGAACGCAGCAGGCCCATGATGATCTCAAATCCTTCGTACGCGCTCTCCCCACTGCAGGGATGAACCTGTGCATCATTGTCCAGCCAGCGGACAATGTCTTCTATGTAAGGCGGCATGTCCAAGTCGTAGTTCATGCAGCCGTCGCCAGAAATGGCGCCCTTCTGGCTGCGCGTAACCGCTCGCCACCCGCTGCCGGTCAGCACTTCAGCGAATCCCTCAGTTCCTTGGGCGCCAATTCTGTTCTTGCGCCACCAGTAATCGACTTCAGGAACGTTGGGCGCTCCAGCACCGCATTCGACAATTCCGCGAACCCCATTTTCAAATTGAATAAATCCTCCGAGGTAGTCAGGCGAAGGATGATTGTCCTCCAACTTACTCCTGCCCGAGGCTTGTCCCATTACCCACTCCGCGCGCGCGTTGCCGTTGTACCAGCGCATGTAATCGACAAGATGAGAGCAGATGTGCAGCATCCAGCCCACCGCGTGCCCGTAAACCGTGTGCACACGCCCAATGGCACCACAA
Organism: Terriglobales bacterium; assembly: GCA_051986135.1. GTDB lineage: Bacteria > Acidobacteriota > Terriglobia > Terriglobales > Acidobacteriaceae > Gp1-AA122. The sequence continues at coordinate 1,945 of JBPYDQ010001233.1, forward strand.
GCAATGATTTCTTTCACTTTCTGGTAGTGCTTTCCGTACCGATGCTGATGACTGATGACGGTCTTAACGCCAGCAGCTCGCACTACCTTGCGAATCTCGATCGCCTCATTCGTCGACAGCGCCATGGGTTTTTCGTACGCGATGAGCTTGGCACCGGAACTGATTCCAGTCTTAATTAGGTCCAGGCGCACCTGCGGCGGGGTACAAAAGCAAAATACGTCCGGCCGAATTTCTCTTGAGATTGCGATCGGGTCGCTGGATGTCCGTGAGACTCCCAGCTCAGCCGCCGCCTTCGCCAGTTTGCCGGCATCGCGCGTACAGATACCGGCCAGCTCGAAACGCGGATTGTTCTTGAAGGCCAAAGCGTGGTGTTTGCCACGCTTTCCCATACCCACGACGACAACCTTGTATATTTTGTTTGCGCTCACGGTAAATATTCTGAGATTTACCTGCCGAACTGCTCGTCCCACTCCACGATCTTGGCAATCGTGTAGTCGACCTCTTCCTCCGTGAGTTCCGGAAACATCGGCAGCGAAAGACACTCGGCCGCATTTCTCTCGCTGTTTGGGACAGCTGCAGGCAAAGCAAAATCCTTATCCCAAGGAAACCCACGCTGCTGGTGAATGGCGATCGGATAATGCATCTTGGCGTCGATGCCTGCCTCGCGCAGGAAACGATCCAAGTGGTCGCGCTTGGGATGCTCCACCACGTAGAGGTGATAGACGTGACGGTATCCGGTGACCTCATAAGGGAGCTTCAGGCTGGTACCTTTTAGCCCTTCGTCGTACCGACGCGCCCACCCCCGCCGCCGATCAGTCCATTTAGTGATGTGCTTGAGCTTCACGGTCAGGATACCCGCATGCAGATCGTCCAGACGGCTATTGAAACCGAAGCTATGCACTGATCGCTTCACCGAACCATGGTTCCGCAGCCGGCGCACTGCCGTGTCAATATCCGAGCGATTGGTGATCACCGCGCCACCGTCACCAAACGTTCCAAGATTTTTCTGAATGATGAAGCTGGTACATACAGCATCGCTCAACTCACCTTGGCGGAATCCATCTCCATGACCGTCAATCCCTTGTGCGCTATCTTCTACCACCCACAGCTTGTGCTCTTTTGCAATTGCGCTGACCGCCTTCATATCGGCGCACTGGCCGTAGAGATGCACGGGAACAATACCGACTGTGCGCGGAGTGATCGCCGACCGGATTTTCTCCGGATCGATGTTGTTGGTCTCGTCGATGCTATCCACAAACACGACCTTGCCGCCTGCGATCCAGATGGCTTCTGCGGTAGCGAAGAAAGTATTCGTCGTCGTGATAACTTCGTCCCCGG
>JBPYDQ010001234.1:0-3537 GCA_051986135.1 Terriglobales bacterium
ATAAACCAGCTCCCGCCGGCACGACTCAACAGAGCACCATGTAGTGACCGCCTATAAGACGGCTCGTTTTCGCAGTGTTGGCGTCTCGTCGGCTCTTCCGGATTTCCAGGACCGCCTTCCGCTTGCCGGCTGCAGGCGAAATGCGCTCCGCGTCGCAGGATACCAGCGGGTCAATGACCTAGGGGGAGAGACAAAAGCTTTATGGATGTATTCGGCAGTTTTTCTCTTCTACTCGCATTCGTTTGTGCAGTCTATGCATTTGTCGGGGGCATCGCTGCCATCAAGACGCGCCACCCGCTCCTGATCAAGAGCACACGCCAGGCGGGAATGACCGCTTGTGTTTTGATCTTTCTTGCCACCATCAGCGTCATGTATCTCTTCTTCACAGACAACTTCTCCATGGCCTATGTGGTTTCCCACTCCAACCGCGATCTTTCCACTTTTTACAAGATCGCAGCTCTCTGGTCCGGCCAGGAGGGTTCGCTGCTCTTCTGGAGCACGCTCCTGTCCGTCTATATCCTTTCCGTCCTCATCGCCTATCGCAACAAAAACGGCGAGCTCATGCCTTATGTTGGCGTCGTTCTCGCGGGCGTTCAGATTTTCTTCCTTACTCTGAACAACTTCGTCGAAAATCCCTTCAAGACGCTTGCCACTGTCGGCGCCAGCGGTCTCCTCGAGCCCTTCACACGCATGGACGGCAACGGCCTCAACCCCTTGCTTCAATATCCGGAGATGGTGATCCACCCCCCGAACCTTTACTCCGGCTACACCGGCTTCACCATTCCGTTCGCTTTTGCTCTCGCCGCCCTACTGGCCCGTTACCCGGGTGAAAAGTGGATTCACCTCACCCGCAAATGGACCATGATTGCGTGGTGCTTCCAATCCATCGGTATCATGCTCGGCGCTCACTGGGCCTACGCTGTTCTCGGTTGGGGCGGCTACTGGGGCTGGGACCCGGTTGAAAACGCCTCGCTGCTTCCGTGGCTGACCGGCACCGCGTTCCTGCACTCCGTCATGATGCAGGAAAAGCGCGGCATGATGAAGGTCTGGAACGTCTGGCTGGTTTTCTGTACGTTCCTGCTGTGTATCCTCGGCACTTTCCTAACCCGCAGCGGCGTCGTCAGCTCCGTCCACGCCTTTGCTAATTCGCAGATCGGCCCTTGGTTCGTTGGTTTCATCCTCGTCACTCTCACCGTCTGCACCGTAGCCTACGTCAAGAACCGCGACTACCTGAAGAGCGAAAACCAGCTCGATTCCATGGTTTCCCGCGAATCGGGTTTCCTTTTCAACAATCTTCTCTTCCTCGTCGCTTGCATCGCCGTTCTCTCCGGCACGCTGTTTCCGGTCTTCTCCGAATGGTTCACCAATAACCGCATCAGCGTCGGCGCTCCCTTCTTCAACAAGGTGATGGTCCCGATCGGCCTCGCGATTCTGTTCCTCACCGGCGTCGGTCCACTGCTCGCCTGGCGCAAAACCTCCGTTGACAGCATGAAGCGCAACTTCGGTTGGCCCTTGGTGGTAGGTCTCGCCGCCGCTGTTTTCTTCTTCATCATCGGTTACCGCGCTCCGTCGTCGCTCGTCTGCTTCTTTTTGTGTTTCTTTGTGTTTTGGACTATCGTCATGGAGTTCTACCGCGGCGCAAGAGTCATTTCCGCTCGCACGGGAATGGACATGATGATGTCCGCCCACGAACTGGCGATGCGCAACACGCGCCGCTACGGCGGCTACGTTGTTCATTTCGGGATGGTGCTCGTCTTCATCGGAATTGCCGGTGTGCCCTTCAATCAAGATGTCCAGAGAACCATGAACATCGGCGATTCCATGAAGCTGGGCCCCTACACACTGGCGCTGCAGAGTGCCGACACGAAGGTCGAGAAGAATTACACCGCCCAGCGCATGATCGTCGAAGTACTGGAAGGCAAGGACCAGAAGCAGATCATGATGCTGTATCCGGAAAAACGCCAGTTCCAGGGCAACGAACAGGCGGCCGGAACCATGGTGGCCATCTACTCCACCCTCCGCCAGGATCTTTACGTCGTTTACGCCGGGCAGGATCCCGACTCCGGCATGCCGGTCATTCACGCCTTCCTCAATCCCCTCGTCAAATGGATTTGGCTCGGCGGCGTCTGGGTTGTGATGGGCACGCTCCTCGCCCTCATGCCAAACCGCCGCACCGCGTTGGTTCTCGCTGGTACATCGACGGAGTCTATCCCCGCTCCGGCTGCCCCGGCTCTGACTCCCTCCGCGACTTTGAGAGAGGGCCATGACTAGCTCAAAACGAATCGCGCTTGTTTTTGCCCTTTTCGCGGTTGCGATCGCACCACTCTGGACTGCACGCGTCGCGGCTCAATCCGCTCGTGCCAAGGAGGTCGGCCGGAACATCAAGTGCATGTGCAAAGGCTGCGACATGACCGCGGGTGGCTGCGCGCATCCTGGAGGCGCCTTTTCAGGCCCGTGCGACAGCGCCAAGGCTGAACTCCGCCAGATTGACGACCTCCTCGCCCAGGGCAAGACCGAGCAGCAGATTATCGATGCATTCGTCGCGCAATATGGAACCATCGCCTACGTCGAGCCGCCCAAGCACGGCTTTGGCCTTGTCGCCTGGGTCATGCCCTTCGTTTATTTCTTGCTGGGTCTCGCGCTCGTTGTTTTCATCGTCCGAAAGTGGGCCATGCGACCGGCTAAGGCTTCACCGGCCGCCGTTTCGGCCCGCAATGAAGCGCTGGACCGCGCTCGTGCCCAGGCCGCGCGCGAGACGGAGGATTGACGCCATGCCCGCGTCCCTGCTGTTCCTTTTTCTTGATGCGTCGGTCTGGACCGCCCTCGGCGCGTGCCTCTTCCTGGCAGCCGCCGTTTTCCTCTTCGTCTTCTATATCGACCCGGACGCTTCCGATCTTGCCCCTCACCGCACCAAGCTTGATCAACTCTTCGAGCGCCGCGATACCATCTACGACAATCTCCGCGATCTTAAGTTCGAATATCGTGCCGGTAAATACTCCGAAGGTGACTATGAGCTCATGAAGAATTCTCTCGAAGACGAAGCCGCGCTCGTGCTCACCGAAATCGAACACACGACCGAATCCCAGGTGCGGCGTCCGCGCCCACCGCGCCCCGCCCCTGCCGAGCCTGTCACCTCAGACAGGCGGAGCACTCGATGAAGGTGATGCGCCCGCACATCCTCACCACCATTTTCGTCACACTTCTCACGGCCTCGACGGCCTCGGCTGGCACTGTCAACGGCACCGTCGTGAACCGCACCACCGGCAAGCCTACGCCCAACGTCGATCTCACGCTTCTCAGCCCCACGCAAGGCATGCGTGAGATTGCTTCGGCCAAAAGCGACGCCCAAGGTCGTTTCACGGCCACGAGCGACGCCATCGGCATGGGCCCGGTTCTTATCCGTGCCACCTATCACGACGTAAGCTTCAATACTTTCCTTCCTCCGGGGCGTCCCGAGGTCGAAGTCGAGATTTACGAAATCTCCAGCGATCCCAAAACCATCTCAGTGCCTTCGCACGTCGTCATCTTCCAGCCCCA
>JBPYDQ010001235.1:0-2846 GCA_051986135.1 Terriglobales bacterium
CGCGTCGACTTCGGCAAAAGATAGGAACGCCAGATCGAGCCCCCCTCCATCGTAGAAATCGAACTGATAGGGTTGATCGACCACGGCAGCATAGTTTTGCGCTGCGCCGGAATCTATCCCGGTCACCGGGGCTCCGCCGATGAAACCCTGTTCGTTTGTCAGCACAATCTGATCGAGAATACCTTCTTCCGCTGAAACGACTGAGATACCCGTGGAGACGCCGGCGCCGAGATTGCAGACGGCTCCCGGCCACAGTTCCATGGCAGCGCGTCGTGCAATGACCTTGCGCGGACCGAAGGGTAGCGGGCTCAGCATCTCGAGCGGAATGCGCAGCTCGCCTGCGTAGCTGGGATTGTAATCGGTTGCATAGGTTTGCCTTTGATCAGGGTCGACCACTAGGTAGTCGACTAGGATTCCGGGAATCTTTACGTTTCTTGGTGAGAGAGTGCTTCTCTGAGCCAGGCGCTTGACCTGCACAATGACGATCCCGCCTAACCGCCGAGCGGCTTGCGCGCTTGAAAGCATCTCTCCGGGGACCGCCTCCTGCTCCATTGTTACGTTGCCGTCTTCATCGGCAGTTGTTCCACGCAGGAGCGCCACGTCGATTCGGAAAGGTTTGAACCGCAGCCATTCCTCGCCGTCGATCGTCATCACTTCCACCAGATCTTCCTTGGCACTCGGGCTTTGACGGCCGCCCGCTTGGCGAGGATCGACAAAGGTATGCAGGCCGGTTTTTGTGATCAGGCCGGGGCGGCCGCCAGCCATATCGCGCATCATCTGAGAAAGCACACCCTGCGGCAATGTGTACGATTCGATTTTATTCTTAAGCACCAAAGGTATGAGCGGAGGAGGATCGATCAACGCCCCTGTAATGCTGCGCTTCAGCATGCCCTCATGAACGAACCGAGCAGCGCCCTTTTCAGCTCGGTTGCCCAAGCCGACCGCATGGATTAAGGTCAGACCCTGCGGTGCCTGCGTTTGTAGATATCGCTTTTCGATCGCGGCCAGCACCGCCTCCGGAATCGAGTGTCCGGCTCCCGAACCGCTGACAACGATGCTGGCGCCGGAGCGGATAAGATCGGCGGCCTCGGTGGCGGAAATGATCTTCATGCAGCTTCCTCCTGTTTCGAGTCGCCGACGCCACAGCAATTCCGATCTTGACGAACCGCCGCGATTTGGTGTAACCGGTTACATAACACCCCAGTACCCGGCTTGTCAAACAGGCGGCTCCGGGCCTGTGGTGCCCACAAAGGCAAACAAAAAGAAGGGGATCACGAGCGATGGCACTTTGGGGACAAGGCATTCTGGCTATCTGGAATGACATCGATCCGGAGGCCGAAGCGAATTTCGTCGCCTGGCATGTAGCGGAACATATTCCCGAAAGAGTTGGTCTGCCCGGTTTTCTGCGTGGACGCCGTTACATTGCGGTTGACGGGCATCCCAAGTATTTCAATTTCTATGAGACCGAGCGAGTTGAGATTCTTCGATCCCCGCAATACCTCGCGCGGTTAAATGATCCTACACCTGGGACCCGCCGCGCCGTGGCGCATTTCCGTAATACGTCACGAACGATCTGCGACGTAGTGGCCAGTTTCGGACGCGGAGAGGGGCCCTGGATCGAGGCCATTCAACTCAAAAATATCGAAGGCGTGATGCTGCAGCCGAAGTATAAGAGCGAGACCTTGCCCGCTTTGGCCGCCGACCCGGCGATATGTGGAGTCCATTTGCTGCGTGGCTGCCCCACAGACACCGGGGTCCATACGGCGGAATCCAGGCTGCGAACAGCTCCGGACGAAGCGGTCGAATGGATCCTCCTGATCGAGGCGATCGAGGAAGACCGCCTTCGCGAATTGCGCGAGACGGCCCTCAGGGAGCGCGATTTCACAGCAAGCGGTGCTTTCAAACTCATCGCACGTGGATTGTACAGGCTGCAGTTTTCGCTCTGTCACTGCGAATTGATTGACTGAAAAGGTTCTGGAAATATGGCCAGAAGCCCTCTGCAAAATATTCATTCTTCGGCCCCGATAGGGCACAGGAAGACTTCGCCGGTCCGAACTCACAACCCAGGCTTGCGTGAAGTGGCCAAGATCGCCGGGGTTTCGACGGCGACGGTTTCGCGAGCCATGAACAACCCTGGGGTGGTATCAGCCGAGCTGCGCGAACGCATCGTTTCGGTGGTACAACGCCTCGGCTGGGTGCCTCATGGGGCCGCAAGGGCTCTGGCGACGCGCCGATCCAGGGCCATCGGCGCGGTTTTCCCAACCCTTACCCATGGCGATTTTGCCCGGGCACTCGAAGGATTGCAGAACGAACTCGCCCAGGTTGGATATGCCTTGCTTCTCGCTTGTTCGAACTATGACATTGACCAGGAATTTCAGCAGGTCCGGAAACTCGTGGAACGCGGTGTGGACGCGGTCCTCCTGGTCGGCGAATTGCACCATCCCAGCTTGATAGACCTGCTAGATCAGAATGCCAAACCCCACATGAATCTTTTCGTCTATGACCCCCAAACCCACGGCTTATCGATTGGCCCCGACAACTACAAGGCTCTTTGCCGTTTGACCGAATACCTCCTCAACCTCGGGCATCGTCGGTTCGGCGTCATAGCTCAGGAAACCACCCTTAATGATCGCGCCGCCGCGCGCCTGCGGGGCATCCACGACGCACTTGCCGAACATGCCATCGCCGTACGACCAGATTGTTTTGCCGTGGGTCAATGGACCATCCGCGAAGGACGGGAATTGTTCCGTCGTATCGTCACGCGTGCACCACTGCCGACGGCCGTGATTTGCGGGAATGCTTATCTCGCAGTAGGAGCGCTGCTGGAAAGCCAGGCGCAAGGCATC